>NZ_ASSB01000237.1:0-3553 GCF_000520755.1 Paenibacillus sp. 1-18 | reverse complement strand
ATCGAAGTTATCATATGCTTTGAAAGATATAGTAAAGATATTTCATTCCCCCTAATTTATAAGCCTCACCTTGTAAATATTTGTTCCATAAACGGAATCCACGTTTCCATCTCTGATGAATACTTTTATTTTTTCACCAAAAACATTAACTGAATGCAATCCGTCAGATGCTCCCTATTTCTTTAATTGATCAATAGCCGATTTAGAAGCTTCAACAATCTTATCGTCTGACCAATCTTTATTAAAGAATGACTTTTTACCTAACATTTCATCAATTTGCTTATCAGACATCTTTTTTTGAAGATATGGAAGTTGCTTTCTTGTACTATTTACGGAATGCCTATTAAGAATATGGTCAATTAGATTTTGACTTATATCAATATCCAATGTCTCTGTACCTTTACCCTTGGTTTTAGGCGGTTTTTCTATTGTTTTGTTCGGTTTTGAAGGTACAGTTTCTGATGCGTTCTCAATAGGTTCGGACGCATTTTTTGTAGTAATGCTTTTTTGGTCTATTCGCTGTTGAATTCTCCTCACATTTTCTCTTGCGAGCCTAGCGTTCTCAGATGCCCCTTCTTTGCTCATTTTGGAGAATTCATTTTTAAGGGCTCTACCTTCACCACCTCGACCGTCAAGTGGTACTGGCTCTGCAAATAGGTTTGCATAGCTCATCCATCGTTGTTCTTCCGGAGTGATGCCCACTTGATTGGATAAAATCAAAAAATCACCTGGATAATTTTGTTTCCAGTCATCGTAGTATTTAAAGTCTGGATCTCCATTCGCTTTACGAACCACCCCGTCCTCAGCACGGTAGCTTCCTAGCGGAATTTCAGGTCTGCGATCTTCTAATGAAGCCCAATAGACATAATCTCTATGAATTTTCTCATACTCTTCATCACTGATCTTAGGAGGAGAGTTTTCTTTTTCAGCTTTAAGGGCAGCTTCGATTCTAGCCTTTTCTTGTTCCTTATAATCTCTAAGCATTTTATCTTGAACGCTTTTAGGAACTTGCTGATACGCATGAACCATGGCATTCGATTCTTTAAGCAGGTTCTGTACCAGTTCCAATGTGCTGCCGGAATGAGCTATATGACGCGCACTCGTATACACTTTCCCTAGAATCCACTTGTTATAATAGGCTTGTTTAGCTTTCTCATGTTCGTGTAGACTAATCAACCCTTGCGTGGCCAAACCCGCCAAGTATTTTAACGGATGAACTTCGCTTCCCTTGCTACTACCTCCAACAGTAGGCGTTCCTTTGCTCCGAATGGGGATCGATGCAGTTGCTTGCAAAACCGTTGCTGCTACTTTACCTGCGGGTCCACCAACTGTATTTAACATTACATTGGCTACGTTCCCCACTACGGGAATGGAACCTAATAGCTTGGATATCGTCCCCATCAAAGCATTAGCCTTCTGAAGCTCAGCTGGAGTCGTAATTTTTGCTTTAGGAGTAGGGGCTTGGCTGCTCTTGGCTGCTGATTGAGCTGCTTCATACGCTTTGATACTCATCAATGGTGGCTCAGGTACAGGAGGGAGATCAGCCACGAAAACGGGTGCTTTCACCGTACCTTCCTGATCAATCACCGGCGCTTTAATATCCGTTTCGCCATCGAGCACCATACTGCTGGCTCCACCTTTTAAGTATAGTGCCGTACCAGCTTCGAGAGATAGTTCCTCACCTGCATCGAGCTTCACATGGCCACCCTGGATCTGCACATTCCCCGGACTGTTGATGGTGATGCCCGTATCCTCGTGCAGTGTAATTGAAAATCCATCCGAGGTGGAGAGAGTCAGTTCTTGTTCAGACATTTCTACGCCGCTACCTTGCACATGTTGCCATACCTTCACATTCGGCTGTCCATTCGCGTGGCGTTGTTGTCGTAGTGAATCCGTTACATAGGCATCCTGTTCACGGTGTGTAGGCAAATACAGTTCCACTTGTTCCCCGATTTCAGGCATATCGTACCAGCCAGTATGTTCTTCCGCAACATAACGGGCGGCTACGGGAAACCAGCAGGCTTTGACAGGATCTTGCTTCGGATCGATGTCGAGTTGAAGCTGCACAAAATCCTGCTGTACCATCAGAACCGTTCCTGTCAGCGAAATCCCCGTGGCCTGATCGTTTTCGTAACGGGCATAGCGGATATCCTGTTCAGCTTGAAGATCGTAACGGGTTCGCAGTAAGCCATCTGTTAACGTTGTCACTGCCCGAACCACGACCAGTTCTTTACCTTGTCCAATCGGTAACGTGATGAAATCACCCAGCGCATAGTATTGCAGGCTTTCAATCATATAGGTGACATACGAGCCAGCACGTTGTTCTCCCGGCTTTTCCGCATCCGGCTCATGAAACGTTTTTCGTACCCTGTAAAATACATCTCGTTCCACTTTATGCTGCTTGCCTTCTGGCATCCCAAAAAAGACCTTGGGCGAAGCTGCGGTTACCTCTGGCACAAGTACGGAGCCAAAGCGAGAAGCGAGACGTTTTAAAAGCGCCCAATCGGTCTCTTCATATTGTAAAACAAAAGTGTCCAGTTTGGCATAGTTCGTGACGGTATCAATGGCATCTCCGTATTGATATTTTCGAACCAGCGCAGTGACCAGATCATCATAGGTACGGTGAATATCTTGATAGGAGCGTCTTTTCACCTTAATATCCATCTGGTACGAATGGGAAGCGGCCTTCAGTTCAAAGGTATATACTCCACGTGTGCAATTCACAGACATTTGCGTAACGATCCCGTGGAACAGTCTTCTTAGCGATTGTCCTTGATCATCCAACTGACGAATCACAATCGGCTCTTGCTCCATATTTTGTCCGATGCATACGGCTCCGTGTTCTTCGGAGAGCAACCCACTGATATGGTAAATAGGCATGATCGTTGATGGTACGTGTTATTTGAAGTTTTCCGATGTGTTGTGGCTGAAAGGGGCCAAAAAAGCGTAGGCTTTTATACCCGATCCCGTCTGATAATAGGCTCAAGTGAGTTCATGACTCCTTTCTAGATTTGATGGGTATTTCCAAGAAAAGCACGTCATCTTGAATTTGCTTCTGATAATAGAAGCCACAGATGATTACAACTGTGAGTCAAAATAGATATGTATTACAGGGTTTGTACGCTATAAAGGGACGAGAGGAGATATTTAATAAACGACCCAGCATATGTATTTATCGGTCAAAAGAGAGATTTAGTTTACAGAATGACCCATTGGTTGGGGGATTTACTATGTTTATTTTTGGAAGAAGATGATGTGAGAGAGGAGTATATCCCTTCCATCGTCTCGACACATGTGGAGTGCGTGGTAGTAATATATCGAGATAAGAAGCATTGATGTACGAGGGTTTAAGAGTAATTTGAATATGTTCCTGCATTCAAAAAATTACTTTAGGGTTGAGTGCCGAAACATATTTTTTTACATATACGAGGATGTTGAATGCCTAATATTGATGGTTCGCAAGGAATAGATAAGATTTGATAGTATCGCTGAAAATATCAGTTGCCAGATAATATATGCTCTTTAGCCCCTTAGTGAACTTGGACACTAAGAG
>NZ_ASSB01000236.1:0-655 GCF_000520755.1 Paenibacillus sp. 1-18 | reverse complement strand
TTAAACGACCACCTGCTCAAAGCAGGTGGATTTTGACATCAATGTCGACGACTAAAGTCGTAACGTAAGACTGAAGTTCTTCTCAAAGTCCATACGCTCAAGCATACTGCAAATCCGACTAAAACTCGTCCTCAATCTTGAAAATTTCGTTCTTTTCCTCTGTGAACTGATTCGCAATATAGTTCCGGATCATTTCTTCCGTCACGCTTCCCACCGTTGCACAGAAGTATCCCCGTGCCCACAAGTGTTGTCCCCAATATTTCTTCTTCAGTTCGGGAAATTCATCTTGTAACAATCTAGATGATCGCCCTTTCAGGTACTGCACCATTTTGCTCGGAGCTAGACTTGGTGGACAGGACAACAACAAATGAATATGCTCTTTCCCCACACTTCCCTGCAAAATCCCAATTCCTCTTGCTTCACATCCTTGACGGATTAATTCTCGTGTTCTCACTGCCAGGGTACCTTTGAGTACTTTGTATCTGTACTTCGTTACCCAAATCACGTGATACTTTAGATCATAGATCGCATGGCTACTTTTCTGATATCCTTCCATACTTTCACCTCTTACGAAAAGTATGTCCAGATCGTTTAGGGCTAAAAGCGGATACCGTCTAAAGACGGTGGAGTTAGACCTCGCATTTTGAAATTAAAA
>NZ_ASSB01000235.1:0-3252 GCF_000520755.1 Paenibacillus sp. 1-18 | reverse complement strand
GTGGATCGCCGGGCGTTGCCGCAGCCAGAGGGAAGTGTGGACTCCGGCGAGGATTATGTAGCAGCTCGAACCGAAGTGGAGCGGACATTGGTATCGGTATGGCAATCTGTGCTGGGCATCGAGCAAATTGGTGTACTGGATAACTTTTTCCATCTGGGAGGCGACTCGATCAAGGCTATTCAGGTGTCTTCAAGACTGCTGCAAAACGGCTATAAACTGGAAATGAGGGAACTGTTCCAATATCCGACCATCGCTGAGCTGAATGGACGGGTACAGCAGGTGAGCCGCGTCTCAGACCAAGGGGAAGTCACGGGTACGGTAGCGTTGACGCCGATTCAGCATTGGTTTATTGAGCAGCAGCCGGCTAAGCCAGAACACTATAATCAGGCATTGATGCTGCACCGTGAGGATCGTATGGACGAAACGGCGCTTCGTCAGGCACTGCAACGCATTGTTGAGCATCATGACGCTTTGCGTATCGTCTTCCGCCATAATGCAGACGGTGGGTATGTAGCATGGAACCGTGGCGTACAAGAAGGCGAGCTCTACAGCCTCGAAGTGGTCGATTTTACGAACGAGCCTGATTTTGCTCATGAGCTGGAGGAAAAAGCCAGCGAAATTCAAGGCAGCATCTGCCTGGATGAAGGCCCTCTGGTGAAGCTGGGGCTGTTCCGTTGCCCTGATGGAGATCATTTGCTGGTGGCAATCCACCATTTTGTGGTCGATGGTGTGTCTTGGCGTATTTTGCTGGAGGATTTGGCAACCGGATATGAGCAGGCTTTACAGGGCGAGTCTGTCCGTTTGCCGAATAAGACGGATTCCTTCCGCCTGTGGGCTGATCAGCTGTCAGCTTATGCGAACAGCACAGCATTGGAGAATGAACGTGCGTACTGGCAGCAGCTGGAGCAGGCTGGGGCTACTCAAGCAACTTTGCCCAAGGATTACATTCGCAAATCCGAGGCCAAGCCTCAGCTACGCGATGACCGTACGCTCACGGTGGCGTGGACAGTCGAAGAGACAGAGCAATTTTTGAAGCAGGCAAACCGTGCCTATAATACGGAAGCGAACGATCTGCTGCTGACGGCTCTGGGAACCGCCGTTCACGAGTGGGCAGGCATCAGTCAGGTGCTTGTAAACCTGGAGGGTCACGGACGGGAAGCTATTTTGCCAGACGTGGATATTACACGTACGGTCGGTTGGTTTACCAGTCAATTCCCAGTTATGCTGGATATGGGCGAGGATCGGAATGTGGGACGACGTGTCAAGAACGTCAAAGAAGGGCTGCGCCGTTTGCCGCATAAAGGAATTGGATACGGGATCTTGAGATATCTTTCTGCTGCTGTAGGAGGGGAAGCAGCTTTTGTCGCCGAGCCGGAAATCAGCTTTAACTATCTCGGGCAATTTGATCAGGATTTGAAAAATAATGCATTCCGCATGTCTCCTTATTCCATCGGGGCTTCCATTAGTGACACGCTGACCAAACGGTATGCCCTGGATATCAACGGCATGATCAGGGACGGTGCGTTGGAGCTGACAATCAGCTATAGCAGCAAAACGTTCATGGAGAAATCAATCAAAAAGCTGGCCGATCTGCTTCAGGAAAGCTTGCGTCAGGTATTAGCCCATTGCGTAGAAAAAGAGCTGCCGGAGCTGACGCCAAGCGATCTGTCCTTCCAGGGACTAACGGCTGGAGAATTGGAACACATTGTAGAACACACTGCTGCTGCGGGTGAACTGGAAAATATTTATTCACTAACGCCGATGCAAAAGGGAATCCTGTTCCACGGCTTGATGGAGCCGCAATCCGGAGCTTATTTTGAACAGGCGACATTTGATCTGCAAGGCAGCTTTGAGGTGGATGTTTTTGCCGAAAGCTTGAATCAGCTGGTGGATCGACATCAAATTTTCAGAACGAACTTTTATAGCGGGTGGAATGAGCAGCCTTTACAGGTGGTGTACCGCCACAAACTAGCCGGATTCCGTTTTGAAGATGTGCGTTCGATGGAGCAAGGAGAGCTAAACGCGTACATTGCTGATTTTGCTGAACGCGACAAAGCGGAAGGGTTTCATTTCAGCTCAGGCGAGCTGATGAGAGTATCTATATTACGTACGGGCGAAGAATCATACCGTTTTGTATGGAGCTTCCACCATATTTTGATGGACGGCTGGTGCTTGTTCCTGGTTGTCGGGGAAGCTTTCAATACGTATTTTGCATTGCTCGAAGGCCGGAAGCCGGAGCTTGCGCCGATAACGCCATACAGCGAATATATCGAATGGCTGGAACGGCAGGACAACGCAGAGGCTGAACGGTTCTGGAGCGACTATTTTGCTAGCTTTGAGCAGCAGACGGTGTTGCCGCAGGCGAAGCAGCTGGACGGACATGCCAAGGGATATGAGGCGGACAAGCTTTCGTTTACACTGAGCCGTGAAGTGACAGAACAGATGAACAAGCTGGTCAAGCAGCAGCAGGTAACGGTAAATACACTGCTGCAGGCAGCATGGGGCGTTGTGCTGCAACGGTATAACAATAGTCGGGATGTTGTATTTGGTAGTGTCGTATCTGGTAGATCAGCGGATATTCCAGGCATTGATAAAATGATTGGCTTGTTCATTAATACCGTACCTGTGCGGATTCATAGTGATAAAGATGTTACGTTCGCTCAGCTGATGAAGCAGACACAGGAGCAGGCGCTTGCTTCCCGTGCCTATGAAACCTATCCATTGTATGAAATTCAGGCCCTGACAGAGCAGAAGCAGGATCTGGTAAACCATATTATGGTGTTTGAGAACTACCCAGTCGAACAGCGCATGGAGCAAATGGGCAGCCATGACACGAATGGTTTCACCATTGCAAATGCCTCTATGTCAGAGCAAACAAACTATGATTTCAACATTACCGTTGTGCCGGGCGACGAAATCGGTGTTCATTTGGAATACAACGCACTGGTGTTTGAACGCGCAGCCATTGAACAAATCCGCCAGCATTTGCTGCATATTATAGAAGAAGCGGTTAACAGACCGGATGCGCTGGTAGATGAGCTTGAACTGGTGACTGCTGAGGAAAAAGCGAAGATTATTGATGGTTTTGGTTCAGTTGGTGTATCTGCGTGGAGTGATGCGAAGAAAGCGGAATTGTTATTCCACGTCTATGTGGAGGAACAGGCCCAGCTTGTGCCGGATCACGTGGCGGTTGTATATGAGGAGCGTCAGCTTACGTACCGCGAGCTGAACGAGCGTGCGAACCAATTGGCT
>NZ_ASSB01000234.1:0-506 GCF_000520755.1 Paenibacillus sp. 1-18 | reverse complement strand
TCGTATATTCCACCTCGAACGGCACGGTGTCCTCAATCCATTGCATCGGCTCACTGTCCACCAGCTTAAAGCGGGTACGCAAGGTTGCATGGCGAGCAATCAATTGACGGAACACGTCCTCTACTCGTTTCACATCCAGCGGACCGCTCACTTGCAGCACCGACGGCATGTTGTAGTTCACATCATTCGGGTCAAATTGATGCAGCACATACAGTCGTTTTTGCGCCGAGGATAGCGGATAAAAGGCACGAGCTTCCGTCACCGGAATCGACGCATACGCCACTTGATCCAGACTTTCAATGACCGCTGCCAGCTGTTCAATCGTTGGCGCTTCAAAAATATTACGCAATGGAAGCGGCTTGTTCAGCTCCTTGTGAATCTTCGAGGCCAGCGTCGTCGCCCGCAGTGAATGTCCGCCAATCTCGAAGAAGTTTTCCTTCACGCCGACCTGCGCCAAGCCCAGTACATCCTGCCAAATTTGCGCCAGCTTCGCTTCCACCCACGTT
>NZ_ASSB01000233.1:0-412 GCF_000520755.1 Paenibacillus sp. 1-18 | reverse complement strand
CTTCTTGTTCGAGTATATTCTTCGATTGCTGTTTCACTGGGGCACTATTCGAAATTATGTCCTCAGTTATTTGTTTCTTGCTCGACTGTGAGAAAAACTGTTTAAATTCTTCTGCACTCGGGCCACGCCCTCCACCTCGTCCATCAAATACAAAAGGACCTTCCGTCATGTTAGATAATGACATCCACCTTTGCTCTTCTTGAGATATACCCTCTTTATTCGATAAAATCAAAAAGTCGCCAGGATAACTTTTTTTCCAATCCTCATAATACTTAATATCAGGATCGCCATTTGCTTTGCGCACCACTCGATCTGCTGCCCAATAGCTTCCTTCAGGTATATCAGGTCTGTAGTCCTCATTAACTGTTATATAAACATACGTTCCACGAATCCCCCATTTCTTTTTATCTTC
>NZ_ASSB01000232.1:0-3074 GCF_000520755.1 Paenibacillus sp. 1-18 | reverse complement strand
CTTCGCGGGCAAGGAACCCGAAACACGAGAGGATGCGGCTGGCATCGTGCTATATTCCTTTCTGCGCGCGATCGTTCATGCAGAAACAACTGCCGTGCTGGCTGCCTCGGACCGTGAGCTGGGAAGATATCGCGCAGAATATCGGCGCGGAGGATCGCCGCTGGCGGAGCTGTGGTGGAACAGTCTGCTGACAGGTTCACGTCAGGTTACCATTCAGGGAACACCTGTCGAAATGGAGGAGCTGGTACTTCAAGCGTCCTCTCTTGAGGGAAGCGCGATGCCTGTCACGGAGCGGGAGGCGCAGGAACCGATCGAAGGGCAGCTGCGTTTGTGCCTTCGTTTGGAGCCTGGCCTGGAGGAGAATGTCAAGGAATGGCGCATCACCTTTTGGGTGGAAAGCGATGCAGAGCCGGGATTGCGACTGCCTGCTCTGACGCTGTGGGCGCATCCTGAACGTGATCTGATTCGCGGTGGAATCGTGTATCACCAAGTGCAAGCACAGCTGTTGACGCGGCTCGGACAGGCGGCTGATGCGGCGCCTATACTGCTGGAAGCGTTGAATCGCCCCTATCCCGAGGGGCTCATACTGGAGCCCGAGATGTTCTTCCGCTTCCTGACGGAAGCTGTACCTGCCCTGCAAAAGAACGGCATCACGGTGCAAATGCCTTCACGCTGGAGCCGGGAGGGCCGGAGGCGTGCAGGCTTGCGACTCAAAATGCGTTCAACGGAGCGGGGCGCAAAGCCGGATGGTGTGATCACCGATACGTCGTCGGTCGGCATTAACCGCATGATTTCCTTTGATGCCGAGGCTGTGCTGGGCGATATGACCTTGACGATGGAGGAATTGGAAAGCATCGTCGCGGCCAATTTGCCGTATGTACGTCTCGGAGGGGAATGGATCGAGGTCGATCCCAAGGAAATCCGTCAGGTGCTGCGCTTTATCAAGCGCGGGGAAGACGGCGAAATGACCTTGTCCGAATGGATGCATCTGGCCGCGGAAAATGAAGGTGCAGGTGAAGCCTCATGGAAAGGCCTGTCCATATTCGGCGCGGAATCCGTCGGCTTGCTTGCGTCTTTGGCTGAGGGCGGCGTGCTCCGTTCCGTGGAGCCGCGACCAGTACCGGAGACGCTGCACGGCGCATTACGGCCCTATCAGGAGCGCGGCTTCCAGTGGCTGGCTGCGATGCGCGGCTTGGGCTTTGGCGTCTGCCTGGCCGACGACATGGGGCTTGGCAAGACGATTCAGGTTATCACCTGCCTGCTCGATGGGGGGATTGGTGCTGCGGATCAGCGCCCGGCCTTGATCATCTGTCCGACGTCCCTGCTCGGCAACTGGCAGCGGGAGCTGAAGCGGTTTTCACCGGATTTGTCGCTGTACATTCATCACGGTAACCAGCGACTGCACGGAGAGTTGTTTCAAGAAAGTGTACGCGAGTATGATATCGTCCTCACCACCTATCATCTGGCAGGCCGGGACGGCAGTGATTTATCTGCGGTCTATTGGTCCTCCATCGTACTGGATGAGGCGCAATATATAAAAAATGCACGAACCAAGCAGGCGCAAAGCGTCATGAAGCTGTCTGCACCACACCGGATTGCCATGACGGGTACTCCGGTGGAGAATCGGTTGAGCGAGCTGTGGTCTATCTTCCAATTCCTGAACCCAGGCTATCTCGGTACAGCGTCTTCGTTTCGTCAGCGGTACAGTACCACGGGGGAGGAACGCGGGTCCGCGTTGCGTGAGCTGCACCGTCTCGTCTCTCCGTTTATGTTGCGCCGACTCAAAAGCGATCCGGATATACGTAAGGATCTGCCGGAGAAATTGGAGCTAAAATCCTATTGTGTGCTGACACCGGAGCAGGCAGGTTTGTATCGCGGCGTGGTGGATCAATTGATGGGAACGCTCGATGGACAGATCGGCATAGCCCGCAAAGGGCTTGTCCTGTCTTCGCTGACCAAGCTGAAGCAAATTTGTGACCATCCGGGTCTGATCATTCCGGGACGGGCTGAGACCGGCAAAACCGAAAACTCGGGCAAAATGGAGCGATTACTGGAATTGGTGGAGACCATTCGCGAAAATGGCGAATCGGCGCTGATTTTCACCCAATATGTGTCGATGGGCGAATTGCTGGTATCGCGTTTGGCCAAAATCTTTGGCGAAGAGCCGTATTTTCTGCATGGAGGGCTGACAAAAACCAGACGGGACGAGATTGTTCACAACTTTCAAAAGGGAGAAGGCCCGGATATATTTGTACTTTCCCTGCGTGCAGGTGGCGTGGGTCTGAATTTGACGCGTGCCAGCCATGTCATTCACTATGACCGCTGGTGGAATCCAGCGGTAGAAAATCAGGCGACAGACCGGGTTTTCCGTATCGGTCAAAGCCGCAATGTGCAGGTGCATAAGCTGATTTGCCAAGGTACGCTGGAGGAACGGATTGATGAATTGATCGAGAGCAAAAGGGCGCTTTCCGAGCAGGTTGTCGGCTCTGGTGAACACTGGTTGACCGAAATGTCTGACGATGAGCTGCGCGGTCTGATCGCGCTGCAAAATGATGTATGGATTGATTAGGTAAAGAAAGTAGGTAAAGAAAGTAGTAAAGAAAGGATGAAGGCAATGACAAGGCCGCAAGTGAAGCTGAACGTAGCTGACGGTCAGTGGGCAGTAGAAATAGACGTCGACGGGACGGAAGACAGATCGGCGGCTGCAGCTGCCCGTTGGACGGGGCCTGTACCTGTACTGAACCCGGAACAGCGGACGGCATGGCTGGAGCAGCTCAAAGCGGAGCCTTGGGACATATACCGTTTCTTGCAGGGGGAGACCTGTCTCTCACTGGAAGATGTTGTTCAGGCAGCAGCCGAAACAGCTGCTCCCAGCCTGAAGGATGATATGGGTACAGCCGACGACGTGAAGAAAGCTCTGCAGGCTGGACTGAAAAGCGAGCCACACTGCTGTCTGGAGCTGATCGGAATGACGCGGGAAGAGCTGCTGGAGTACGTATTCAGCGCTTGGGCCGGAGAGCTGTCCCATGTGCGAGGGACATCCCCTGCACTTGAGCCAACCTCGCGGTCAGAGG
>NZ_ASSB01000231.1:0-25240 GCF_000520755.1 Paenibacillus sp. 1-18 | reverse complement strand
GCCCAGCCATAACGGAAGGAATGACGAGGATTGCACTGCCGATTGTAAATAAAATCGTGAAGATCAACAATTGACGTGGAGAAATTTTGACTGAATTGGGCATTATCTTCACCTACCTTACTTTTATTGGTCTGACACTGACTTCTTGGCCCACAGCTTTTTTAGATAACCACATGGTAGCCATGATCGCTTCAATGCGCTGTAGAAAATGGCCAATACTGATTTTTTTGGCTAACGCGTAGCTTGGATATATGTTTCTTCCCTGTTATGTCAGGGCCTAGCACCAATATAGCTAATGCAACGATCACGACCAATATCAATCCGCCAATCATGCTCCCTATGAGAAAAGCTTTGCGGGCCTGATCAGAACGATTTACAGAGGCCGGGAAAATCATTAGCAAAACGATATGAGGCAGATACGCAGTGCTGATAAAGGTCAGGACAGCAGGCCAGATAGGTCTGAATCCCGCCTTCAGCACAGGTTGTATGTTTTCCAGCTTAATATTGGACACCACCAAACCCGTAAAAGAAATGTAAAGCAGGATAAATAACGGAAACAATATCTCCGCAGAACGGGCCAGCACCTCCAATCCCAGACGAACAGCCATCATTATAATAAGCGCAAAAAGGAAAGCCCGGACCCAACCCCGACAAGCGTGGCAATCCATGCATCCTGTTTGGCTACAAGCGCCATGCCTGAAGGGATGATGAGAATTGTACTTCCTATTGTAAATAGAATTGTTAAGATCAACAGCTGACGTGCGGAGATTTTGATCTGTCCAGGCACCGCTTTCACCTCGTTTTATTTAATTAATCCAATATGGATTAAGAAATCGCTGAATGGTTTATATATGACTGTGATCCACTCCAAAGGAGTGGGGACTGTCCAGGCTAATATCTTGACGCTGCTGATCCCGACTCCAAGTAGAAGGAGGATGGAAAACAACCACAACTCTTTTTTTAACCCCTTTTTCCACATGTAGGGGACCTCTAACAAGCAGATCACAGCAGCAACCAGCAATATTCCCAGCACGCTTACCATACGAGACAGCATTACTCAGCACCTTCTTTTCCGTGATAGTAGTATAGGGGCAGATCCCCGCGCGGGAATCTACTCCTTAACATCGTTCAGAAATGAGCTGCCAATTGTACCCAAGCGCCGAAGCTTGAAATCGACCTTGATATTTACGGGCAAATCTGCAAAATGCTCACTGCTCCAATTTTTTTTCAGTGTATTCCACGCCTTTGGGTCAGCACGGTGAATGGCTTCACCGAATCCGAAAATGTCAGCTTTGTACGATTTTTGAGCTTTTCTGATGGCCGATTTCATAACCTCTTCTATCTTTTCTTCCTCTTTCTTCTCAATGTCATAAATCGTGCTCACATTGGTCAGATCCAGATGAGGACACTCGACTTCTCCCACGTTGGCTTCAACCCGCATTTTAATATTGATTTGGGGCTCTCCCCTGTAGAATCTTCCTTTTACAGTGGTTTGGGTCCGAATAATCTCTGAGATAACCTTGCCGCCTTGAGGACAGGTTACAAAACCAACGGAGCTTTTTACTTTACCGGTAATAAAGTTGTAGCCTTTACTTTCATCTTCGTTTAACCAGCCGATTAACTTGTCTTTTTTGAACACAGCCAGTCCTGAATACTCTAATCGGGTGTGGGGGGCGATCTTTTCGACATTGTCTTTTCTCTCCCCCGCTTCTTTATTGCCAATGATCCGAAGTCCTGTCATGACAGGCTCTGTTCCTTCACTGGTAAGAGCCGCAATCAATTCATCCAAGGTTACGGTCATACTGGGTGACCAGTTTTTTTCAGATATATCCAAGGAGGAGAACAAGTCATTCGCCGGGATCGGGTCCAAAGGCGTCAAGATTTTCAGTATATCCTCTGCACTTGTGTCCTTTGACAATACTAAGTAGAAGTCGGTGCGGAAATGATGATCTCTTGACAGAAGATCAAGAGCTTTTGCCATTCCGTCCGTGGCCATAGATTCCCCAATCACACATATGCGAAGGTGGGAAAAATAGATTTTCCGTGGACTTATTTTCGTCATTTTTCGAACGGCCTCAAATATGGTCTCGGCTTTGGCTGTATATAACGTGGTAGGAGCCCGGCCATCTCCTCCACTTTTAGCTGACACCTGACCTGGATCTACGACTTGGACGGAAACCTGAAATTGATCGCCCTGCTTATCAATTCCCATACCGACGGCGATGGCAAGCTCATTCAATTCCGTGCGATTCCAACAACCAGTGAGAAGCAAGGTCATTGTAAGAATCAGGAGCAGACAGGCGGCCTTCCGTTTCACGATTTTCGACTCCTTTCTATTTGTGCCACCTCTCTATTTCATTCCCGTGATTTTCGGGGCGGGGTACTGTTTCGGCGTTTCACGTTCTTCTGGTTGATTAACCTGGGACGGGAAATCATCATCCAGTGAGGGAGCCGAAATAAGGTATCCTTGGTGTCTGACGGAATTAGAGGCGCAAGAGGGGTCATATATGGAACGCCAAACGAACGAAGGCTGCACATATGCAAAATAAGGGCAATGCATCCGACGATAATTCCGAACAATCCGAATGAGGCAGCAAGCCCCATCAGAGGAAATCGCAGCATACGAAAGGCAATGGACATATTATAGGCAGGGAGAACGAAGCTGGAAATCGCCGTAATGGCTACGACAATGACCATCGCCGCTGATATAATCCCGGCTTGGACAGCTGCTTGTCCGATGACAAGTGTCCCTACGATGGAGACGGCCGCTCCGATATACTTGGGCATGCGGACACCGGCTTCCCGCAATATTTCAAAGGTCAGTTCCATCATGAGCGCTTCAATAAAGGCAGGGAAGGGAACGGCTTCCCGCTGTGCAGCCAGCCCGATCAGCAATGGAGTTGGCAGCATTTCCTGATGAAACGTAGTGATAGCCACATATAAGGATGGGCCCAGCAGGGAAATAAAGACTCCAATGTAGCGAAGAAACCTTATGAAGGTGCTGATGTCCGCACGTTGATAATAGTCCTCAGCGGCCTGCAGGAAGGAAACAAACAGTGCAGGTACGATAAGCACATAGGGGGTTCCATCCACCAGAATGGCAATTTTCCCTTCCAAAAGCCCGGCGGCGATGACGTCCGGGCGTTCGGAGTTGTACACGGTCGGAAAAGGGGTGAAGGTTTCATCCTGAATCAACTCCTCGATATACCCGCTTTCGAGAATGCCGTCAACATCAATACGATTCAGGCGCTCGTGCACCTCTGTGACCAGCTTATCGTTCGCGATCCCCTTGATGTACATGACTGCCACATCGGTCTTGGTTACGCGGCCGATTTGTTTGGTTTCCAGCCACAAGTTCGGGTCTTTTATTTTTCGCCGGACCAAGGCCGTATTTGTGCGGAGTGTCTCTGAAAATCCCTCCCGCGGCCCGCGAACGACGTTTTCAGAAGCAGGCTCTGTAACCCCTCGATCCTTCCATCCCCGCGCGCTGGCTACGATTCCCTGTGTCTGACCATCAATTAAAATGACTGCATCTCCGGACAATAGCGCGTTATATAGGTTTTCAAAGTCGGTGATATCATGGATATCTCCGATGGTCAGTGCGTAATCCTTTAAAATCTGCAGCACATTGGAGGACAGTTGAATTCTGTCGTTCACGTCCTCAGGCAGGCTGTTATCCAACATCATCGACTCCATGATGAAATCGGAGACTATATTTTTATCCGCCAACCCGTCGGTATAGAGCATCGCGATAATTTGGTCTCCGTCCTTGCCGATGCAAACTTCTCTGATAATGATATCGGTGCTGTTACCCACGGTTTGTCTGATCTGCTGAAGGTTTTGTCCAAGATTTGCACTGATCGGTTCCCTTGAATGTGCAGGCTGATTTTCTGCGTTCTGAACAGGCAATTTATTGAACTTTTTATGGGTGCTTCTCTTTCGAAAACGCATGAATGTTCTCCCTCTCCTTGAGGATACTTTTTAATCCAGTATGGACGTAGGAGGCTCCTGATAAACTTATTGCTGGAATTTTGAGGGGGAGGAAGGGAAGGAGGGAATATGAAAAAACCTCCTTCACAGGAGTGAAAGAGGTTTACGCATCTACAACCATTACAATTTAGGATTTTTCCTATGTTGGTTGTCGTTAGGCTGACTGTCTTGGCAAGTGAATACAATCAGGATAATCGTACCCACAACCGGAATTAAGGCAATTAAAATCCACCATCCGCTTCTGCCTGTGTCGTGCAGTCTACGGGCCGTAACGGCCAGAGATGGCAACAGGACAGCCAAAGAATAAATGTAAGTCAATATCGGTGTTAGGCCAAAGAGACCGTCGATTAAACCGATTATAAAACTTGCGATTACGTTGAACAGAACAAACATCCAGTATTCTGTACGTCTTGCTCTACCTTGGAATCCCACATAGTTTTGTAATCCTTTTAAATACCATTGCATATATTTTCACCTCCTCAAAAATTTAAAGATTTTCAAAATTGTTCTTTTAGATATATCGACAGGAAAGATATAGAATTTTACTTGTAAAGTTATAACTATAAAAATTTACATATCACAATACATTTATTAACATTAATAATTAAATAAATAATTTGTAAAAATATAAAATTGCATATTGAATTTCCTATATCCATTACATAATATAAAGGTACGATTAACCACAAGGTTTGGATGGGCCCTCTTAACAGAAGAGCTTTATTTTTTTGATAAATTTGAAAGCGCTTTTATTAATATTGGAGGTGATTATCAACAATGAATTAAAAGACCGTTTTACTTCATAGCGCCTTAGTTTATCAGGTATGTTCAAAAACGAGAGGAGATTAGTTAATGAAAAAGTTACTTTTTTGAAGGGTAACAGCCGCTTCGCTGGCGGGTGCGCTGTTGTTGCCTGCCTTTTTTGCAGGTGCCGAACAAACGCTTAATCCAGATACAGCTGGACTTCAAGCTGCGGGGCAGATTACCCTTCAAGATCAAAGCCAGGAGAACATTACAATTCAAAGCAAAAAGCCCGTTTCTTTCAAGGAAACCTCCGTACATGATCCATCTATTCTGAAAGTGAAAGATACATTTTACATCTTTGGCTCCCATCTTGCGGCTGCCAAGTCCAAGGACCTCATGAATTGGGATACGATCGCCACAGGAGTAGTAAATGGTAATGCACTGGTTCCTAATGTCAAAGAGGAATTAAAAGAAGCGCTGGATTGGGCGCAGACAGACACGCTGTGGGCGGCGGATGTTATTCAACTGGCCGATGGCAAGTTTTATATGTACTATAACGCCTGCAAGGGCGACTCCCCGCGTTCAGCAATGGGTTTAGCAAGACGAAAAAGCATTTTCTGATTTTCCACTCCCGTTTCCCAGGCAGGGGCGAGCAGTTTGAGGTGCGTGTGCATGAAATGTTTATGAACGCTGACGGTTGGCCTGTAGTTGCTCCTTACCGTTATTCGGGTGATGAAGACTCACTGAAAAAGTTGTCGGAAAAGGATGTCCTCGGTCAATACTCGTATGTAAATCACGGGAAAGAAATTTCGGCCAATATTAAGCAAGCTGTGACCGTTAGCCTGGATAGTGGTGGCAAGCTGTCTGGAGGAGCGACTGGTACATGGAAGCTTGGCACAGGTAACCAGCTGGAGATTACAGCGGATGGTACGAAGTATAAGGGGGTGTTCCTGCGACATGTTGATCCAGACACGGGCCAAAAGACGCTTGCTTTCACTGCACTATCCTCCAAGGGAGTTGCGGTGTGGGGTACATTAAAGTCTGAACTGAAGGCCAGCAAGATCGTGGCTGCTGTGCAAAAGGATCTGAGTCTGGGCGATTTGGGCAATGTTTTATATAATCTGATGCTGCCTACTCAAGCTGCCCAAGGTACTACCATTTCATGGGAGTCCTCACGTCCTGAAAATATTTCCGTGACAGGTGAAGTGTACCGCCCAGCGGCGGGCTCTCAGCCTGCGACGGTCACATTGACGGCGACCATCAAGAAAGACAAAGCAACAGCCAAAAAAAGCTTTATAGCCACTGTACCTGAGCAGGCTCAAGGTCCACAGCTCGCGCGCTATTCATGGACTGAGGATCAAGGGACAACTGTCATAGACAGCACATATAACCATTTCGACGGCAATACCTATGGTGGTGCTGCATGGGACAAGGATGGAAAGCTTGGCGGTGCCCTTGTGCTGGGAAGGATGGCTACGTGCAGCTACCGGCCACGGTCACAGATGCAGACGATTTTACCTTTTCCGCTTGGGTGAACTGGAAGGGCGGTGGAGCCTGGCAACGGATTCTCGACTTTGGGAATGGTCAGTCTCGTCATATGTTTCTGACTCCTTCCCAAGGAAGCGGCGTGCTCCAGTTTACGATTCATGAGGGTGCGGATCAAAGCCTGCTTGCCAAGTCAGCATTGCCTGTAAACCAGTGGACGCACGTATCTGTTACACTGGAGGGAAATACCGGTAAGCTGTATGTAAACGGTGAGGAAGTGGCTGTTAACGACAGGATTACCTTTAATCCAAAAGAGCTGCTGACGAGCGAGGCTTATCTCGGCAAAAGCCGCTTTGCCGCTGATGCTTACTTTAACGGCAGTCTGGATGAGATTCAAATATATAACAAAGCGCTGACAGCAGAAGAAGTTAGAGCATTGTCTGAGCTGTGATTCCTGATGAAGTAATATGAGCCAAACAAGCGCAGGAGACGGGCATTTTTTAAAAAAAGTTCGTCTTCTGCGAAATGTTTTGTGTATTTATTTTTAGTTCACTGGTATAATTAAAGACAACAGTGGATATAATGTTTTAGGTAGGCGTTGATGACTGATTTCGTCAACTGAAAAGATAGCTTGAAATTAATAAAGGACAAGGGCACTCTGCATAATTTAATTTCACCAGTGCTTGCGTTTTCAATACACTTATGGTAATATGAGTATATTGAAATTGTGACCTGAGATTCACATATTGTAGAGGGTTATTGTTTTAGGTTGAAATAACCTTGTGCAATATGTGAATTTTTATTTGTAAAAAATAAAGGTCATATAAATATATTTTGGAGGTAATACCATGCAAACAGGTACAGTTAAATGGTTTAACGCAGAAAAAGGTTTCGGTTTCATCGAAGTTGAAGGTGGAAGCGATGTATTCGTACACTTCTCCGCAATCCAAGGCGAAGGTTTCAAATCTTTGGACGAAGGCCAACGCGTAGAATTCAACGTAGTTGAAGGAAACCGTGGACCACAAGCTGAGAACGTTGTAAAACTGTAATTTAAAATTACAGCCTACTTCAGATGCCCCGAACATAGCGTTTGGGGCATTTGTTTTTATCTGTTTACAAGGGCCGTTTTTGAACTGATTACATCTTTTCGCTTTATAAATCATGAAGAAAGAGGGATGTTTATGTACAATTCACGGAAAAAGCCAATGGATGAGATTCCTGAGGAAATTACAGCTGTCTGGAATTGCGCCAGCGATACGTGCAACGGATGGATGCGGGATAACTTCGCTTTTTCTGTCGAGCCGACATGCCCCATTTGCGGTTCTGCCATGGTGAAGGGCGAGAAAAAGCTGGCTGTATTAAATAATACGAGCTTTAATCATACGAAACAATCCTAAGCGGATATATGTTTGTAGTAAAAGATGCCCCATAGCCACTAACGGCGCTGAGGCGTCTTTTTTACTTTATGAAGAATACTCCGGCTGGCGTTGCCTTTACATATGAATGATCAGGTTTTTCAATTATGACCTGGAGAAGTTGGAGATAGTATGTTCAGCAAGGTGGAATTAAATTCAGGTCGTCCTTCGTAAAATACGCCGTGCCCGCTTCGTTCGAAAGGGATCAGCTTTGATCCGGGGATTCCTTTTTGAGTTTGTATTGCCAGAGGAAAAGGGCAGACTCGATCCAGCTTACCATGTAAAATCCATGTAGGTACGTGTATACACGGTAAATCAGGACGCAAATCAGAATCACGCAGTGAATATAAAGTGCAGGCCATGCTATGAACAGAGGAAGCAAAGCCCTGATCACGTAGCCAGTCCCGAAAGCTTTGGCTGACGGGATTGGCAAACAACAGTTCGCCAAATGAGGTTACCAGTTGCGGACGATCTGTATAGGCTTGTTTGATGAGTTTATCTACCTCTGTGACAGGAGTGCCATAAGGAAAGTTGCTGGTTGGGGTGAACCGTGGCGTGGCTGCTCCGATCAAAATCAGCTGATCAACACCCCATCCCCGGTGCCTGCTTATGTAGCGTGTAACAACAGCTCCTCCCATGGAAAAACCAATCAGCCGAATATGCCCCAGCTGAAGCGTCTGGATTACGGCCAGCAGATCATCAGCCAGTCGATCATAGTCGTAGCCGTGCCATGGTCGATCCGATTTGCCGAACCCTCTAAGATCTACCTGAATACAGCGGTATCCATAGGCAGGCAAAAGGGCAGCCTGATATTCGTACATTCGATGATCCAGCGGCCAGCCGTGTACCATGAGCACAGGGACGCCCTCTCCTATATCCTCAACATATAGCTTGACGCCACGCTCCACCTCAGTATAATATCCCAATCTGTTCACCCCTTTACAAATCACGAAATTTCGTTCTCTCTCACATATATGTAGTTAGAACTCAGCCCATTCGAAAAAGGGATAAGACAGTCGCTAGATGAACATAAAATTTGTTAAAAAATGTATGTCATCCTGCATAGGGATAAGATATAATGATGGGATGAGACAGCAACGGGAGAGTGGAACGATGACACCATCAAAAACTTTAAAATGGATTACAGGCGGGTTGGAGCTGTTTCTGGCCATTCCTGTTTTAGGCGGGCTGATCGTCGTAAATTCCGCTTATACCGTATTGTTCTTTATGTTGATTTTCCATATCGTTGCATTAGTGCTTTCGGTGACTAACAGGGAGCCCTTTTATGGATCGATCTTGGGGATTGTAACCTCGGTTGTTGGGTGGATTCCGATTGTGGGCTGGCTGATGCATTTGCTTTCAGGCATCTTTTTGATGATTACCGCAGCTCAGCCGCCGCGTGATCAGCATCATCGTCGTAATTATTATGATCATTATCGCTACTAGGTTCAATATGTGATCCAAATAAAAAGATCCTGAAGAGCAGGATCTTTTTTATTTGGGAAATTTTTTTATTTAGGAAATCTACCCATGATAACGGTGTTGTAGTACCTGCTATCCGAAAGAAGTTTATCGTTTTTTAATATACCTTCAACTTCAAATCCATGCTTTTTATAAAGTTCAATGGCTTTATCATTGGTTTCCAAAACCTGTAGGGTCATTTTCTTGATATGATTGGAGTCAGCCCAGGAAATGGACGTTCTTAAAAGGTTGGTTCCTATTCCATAGTCCCAGTAATCTTTTAATATGCAGACGCCAAATTCTACTTTATGAGCAAATCTGCTGAGAGCATAACCTTCACACCTGGAAAAACCAACAATTTTATCATGAACTACTGCAACTAAAAACAGGTTTCTGCTACTTTGTGTATCCGTTTCAATGAGCTGCTCAAAGCCCGGCGTATCTATGTATGCTTCTCCTTTCTCTCTATCTAAATTCTCTGTCTCCCCATCAATCAGCAATCGAATTTTGGACAGATTCCTCGCATCCTTATTCGTGGCAGATCTGATCGTATACGTCATGCCTTTCACATTAAATTCCTGTGGACTTATTTTCATTAGGTGCTCCTTGTGGTTGAAACCGGATTCTGGACATACTCCAATCGCTATCCCTTGATCATACTAGTCTATCACATCTGGTCTGATGTACACGAACCCAAAGCCTGTCCCTTGCTGCTGTATGGCAGCAGAGGACAGGCTTTGGGTGTTTCCCGATCCGTACAGGGAAGCCGGATAGAGATTTATTTACATGGAGTGGCAATGTCTAGTTAACAAATGATTCTAATGAATATGGCTTATCGAGCTACAGCTTTTTGGAAGACGGGAGCATTATCTGCTTGAGCATGTCTGGCTTCAGCTTTCACTGGAGCTTTATCTACTTCAGCTTTAGAATGCAACTTCTTTAGCATGATCCTTGGCTGCAACTTCTTTAGCATGATCTTTGAATGCAACTTCTTTAGCACGATCCTTGAATGCATCTTCTTTAGCGCGATCCTTGAATGCATCTTCTTTAGCATGATCCTTGAATTCATCCGCTTTAGCATGATCCTTGAATTCATCCGCTTTATCCCATTCTACCGGTGACTTGGACGGTTTAACGCCGTTCACTATATCTGTTACCCTTTGTTCCAGATTAGAGACACGGTGGTTATATTTGGCGTCTGTAATCTTGCCGTTTTGTTTTTCCTCAGACAGTTTTGCTTTCATATCAGAAACTATCACATCAATAACAGAATTCACGCTCACGTCTTGTGCTTTAGCAATTGCTGCGAGTGTTTTACCTGATTTCAACTGTGCCTTCAACTCGCTAGAGGATAATTTCAATACTTCCAGAAGAGCTTTGTGCTCAGCAAAATTTCCCTCTCTGATGACATGCCCGTGAGCGTCGCCATGGTTGTCTGCAATTGAAGCCTTCTCAGGTGTAAATGAAGCAGCATGGGCTGCGCCAGTGGAGTACAGTGCTCCGCCTCCTAAAAATGCCAATGCCATCGTTCCTGCCAAAATCGCTTTCTTAGTGTTCTTCATCTCATTTTCCACCTCGGTTATGGTTTGTTTGGTACGAATACATCATAAGATCTCAACGTGAATACTACCTTAACGCAAGCTGAGCATTTACTGAATGAAATTTGGATGATATGACTAGAAGTTTAAAATATTCTTGTGTTATGTGTATTAGGTGATATAATACACTATATGCACGATAGATGCAGCGGATTAGGGGGAAACACCCATGGAAGAGCAAAGGGTTGGCTCGCTTCGGTTTTTAATTGATTTTAGCCAGCCATTATATGAACAGATATTAAATCAGGTACGAAGCTCCATTGCCAAAGGGGAGATTGAAATGGGAAGCAAAATGCCGTCCGTTCGTGATCTGGCACAGGAATTGCGTATGAATCCGAATACAGTGATGCGGGCCTATCAGGAGCTGGAGCGGGACGGACTGACCGAGAAGCGACGCGGCTTGGGAACCTATGTTACGTCGTCCAGTGAGCGGGTAGACAACTTTCGGGAACAACTGGCCCTGACGTATATAGATCAGTTCCTGGGACAGATGAGCAGTCTGGGACTGTCATGGGAGGATGTACAACGGTATATAGCAAGCAAACAGAACGCGAATGATGAGGAAGGGGGCGAAGGGGCGTGACGGAATCTATTGTGGTTGCGAGTCATCTGACAAAGCTATACGACAGTAAAAAAGCGCTGGACCAATTGGATGTTGTCATTCCGGCTGGACGCATTGTAGGGGTGCTTGGACCCAATGGCTGCGGGAAGTCCAGCTTTTTTCGGGCGATCACCGGATTGATTCATCCGGACGGAGGCAGTCTTGAGGTGCTGGGGCAAAAGCCCGGCTGGGAAACCAACCGTGGCATATCTTACCTGCCTGACCGGGCTCGCTGGTACCCCAATCATACGGTGCAGCAGACACTGGAGTGGGGACAGTCCTTTTTGCCCGGCTTTAATATGAAGGATGCGCATAAGCTGGCTGATCATATGGACGTGGAGCTGGAGTTGAAAATGGCCGGGTTGAGCCGCGGGCAGGAGGCACGTGTGCTGCTGGTTTTGTGCTTGGCGCGTGAGGTTCCGCTTATAATCCTTGATGAACCGTTTGCTGGCATTGATGTCCTCTCCAGAGAAGCAATCGTGGCTGGTATTATTGATTATTTGGAGGATCGGCAGCAATCCATACTCATGAGTACGCATGATATTCAGGAAGTGGAAGGCTTATTTGATTACACGGTGATGATGGACCGCGGGCGGGTGATATGGTCCGGTGATTCGGATGATTTGCGTGCAGAGCATGGATCACTGAATCAGGTGTTCCGCAATTTGTACAAGAAGGAGTGGAAGGTGTGAATTCATCAGGGCTGTTCAAAGAATTGATACGCCATGAATTACAAAATAAAGGAAGCTGGAGAAAGCAGAGCCGCAGTCGACTGCCCAGATCGTGGAGACTTGTATATTTTTCACTATTTCTAATTGCGGCGTTCGTTATTTCCTTGTACTTTGTGCTTCACAACCAACTCGAATTGACAAGGCTGTGGTATGTCACTCTGGGCTTGCCGTACATGATTATTTTCATGGGTGTGGGAAGTCTGAGAAGTGAATGGGATAATGACACCTACGGATGGTGGCTGACCCTCCCCTATCCGCGCATGTGGCTGATTAGCGCCAAATGGATCGCTGCTATTTTACAAGCCGTAGCCGTGATATTGTTCCTGTTTGTGGTAGGTTCTCTGTACGCGCTGTTCATCTCATCAACCATCCAGCCTTATACGTTTGCGGATGCAGCGTCCTTTATTATAGCTGGATTGAACTGGTTTGTGATGATTATCGCTTTCACACCGTTTGTTATTGCGCTGGGTCTGCTGACGGTCAGTACCAAATACAGCACTTTGCGGCCGATTAGCCCGATACTGTGGATTCTTTTGATGGGTGGCGGGAGTGTCTTTTATTGGTCAAACGATCAATGGCTTCAATGGATTCATGGGCAGTTTGATCATGTTAAGACAGAGCAATGGTTTCCTTTTACCTGGCATTTCCCGGTTGCGGTGTTGATCAGCTGGGTTGCTGCATACGCATTAATCCGGCTGAACGCTTATTTGCTGGAGAAAAAACTGTCGATTTAGCATAGACAAATTACTATATATTAGAGAGGGATTTTCACCATGACGAAGATATTCATATATGCATTGATGGCTGTTCTGGTGGGGCTGATGATCTGGCTGAGAACCAAAAGACGAGGGGGGCCGGTAAAAGGAAACGGAATCCGGATTCTGCTTCCCTTGTTTATCGCATGCCCGGCTATGATGGTATCTGTATATCAATTAATGCATATTCCCGGTCAGACGCATGCGCTTCCCGCCTTTTGGGAGCTGCTGGTCGCCGGGCTGATAGGAGCTCTCTTTGGCTATGTCATCCTGCTGCATACGGCGTATGAAAGACGGGATGACGGTCTTATTTATCCCAAGCCGAACCAATATTTTAAATACATTATTATCGCCATTATTTTGATTCGCGTCGTTTTGACCCAGTACCTCAGCAGTTTGGGTACGAGCGAAATTAGCCTGCTGGCGATTACGATGGCGCTGGTATATATCTCAATCTGGCGAATTGGGAGCTTCATCAAGTTTCGGAGAACGTTATCGGTATAACGCAATAACGATATAACTATGTAAAGAAGCGGGATTCCTGTTCACAAGCATACCTTTGCTTGGCGATCGGACCCGCTTCTGCACAGCTTCATCATAAATTCATTTGTCAGCAAGTTATCATACATTGTTATTGCTCCACATATCCTTTATTCTAAGGTTGTGGCTTGCTGTTTAACGACCACACGTATAAAAGTTTGAAGGGAGGGATATTAAGGTTTCAAAAGATTTAAACGGGGTTTAAAGATAAGGTAGGCGGGAAGAGTTGCTTTTTGTGACTAGCTGTAACTATAATTGTTACATAAAATTACTTTTTTCAATGTTTTATTTCACAAGATGAGAGGGGCTTACATTCATGAAAAAACATACAGTTACTGCCGCGCTCGCTGGGCTGCTCGTGCTATCTTCTGCTGTACCTGCCTTGGCAGCCGAGGTAAAACCGGCTACAGGTATCCAGGTTTGGGTAGATGGCAAAAAAGAGGCTTATAAAATTGCGCCTATCGTGAGAAATCAGCAGGTTTTGATTCCTTTGAGACAATTGGCTACCAGTTTGGGCATTCCGCTGGATTCCAAGCATATTACGTTTAATACTGCGCGTCAAAGTACGACCATTCGTTATGACCAGGCGACGGTTGTGCTGGTGTCAGGCAGTCCGGAAGCGCAAATCAACGGAATTAAGGTACCACTGTCAACCTCGACTATTTTGACTAAACAAGGGATAACTTATGTCCCGGTGGATGTCGTCAAAGAAGCGTGGGGCAAGCAAGTGACTTGGGACCCGGCCAGCCAAACGATACAAATCGGGGTGAGCAATAAGGATAAGGTCGTTGAAATCCTGAAAAGCTTTGAAACCGGAGATACGAAAGCGGCCGAGACCTGGATCAGCAAGGATCAGTACATTCAACACAATCTGAGCGTTCCCAACGGGAGAGATGGCTTGCTGTTGATTAGCCAACTCAAGGGGGCTAATGCACAGGTTGAAATCCAAAGGGTCCTTCAGGATGGCAACTACGTAGCGGTTCACTATAAAGAGTCCATTGCAGGAAAATCAAGCATCGTCTTTGATATTTTCCGTTTCGACAGCAATGGCAAAATCGTTGAGCATTGGGACAATATTCAGGACTCCGCCCCAGCTAATCCAAGCGGACATACCATGATTGACGGAACAACACAAATTACAGATCGCAATCAAACCGAGACAAACAAAACGTTAATCCGCAAATTTGTGGATGATGTGCTGGTTGGCAAAAATCGTGCTGCATTGGAAAGCTATTATAATGGTGATCAATACATTCAGCATAACCCTCTTTTTGGTGACGGAGTATCCAATCTGAAGCAAGCATTCTCCGCAGCGGGAAGCCAGGGAGCTTCCTTTGGATATGATCAGGTTCATATGGTCATTGGAGAAGGCAACTTCGTGCTGGTTGTGAGTGAAATCAAATCGCCAAACGGAAGCTCGGCTGGTGTCTATGATCTATTCCGTGTAGAGAATGGCAAAGTCGCAGAGCATTGGGATGTAGTTCAGGATGTTCCAGCTAAAGCAGAGTGGAAAAATACGAACGGAAAGTTTTAAACATACGCTTGTAGTAGAGCGTGCAAGAGCATAACCCAAAGAACTTCCCACCCGCATTCTGGGGCTGTGGAAGTTCTTTTCATTACATATTTTGCTGACCTTGGGGGATACATACTGCACCTGCGGATTCTCTTTGGACAAGCGTAACATACAAACGTTCATGGTCCACTTCTTCCCCTGCAATGATTTTGAGAACCTGCTCGGCAGCCACAGCGCCCCATTTGCGCTTGGAGTAATCAATAGTAGTCAGGCGGGGCTGAATATATTGTGTCAGCTCAATATTATCAAAGCCGACGATATGAATATCCTTGCCGATCGTCAGCTCTGACTGAGCCATTCGATTGTAAAAGCCTACGGCCATTTCATCATTGAGGCAAAAGACGGCTACAGGTCCCGAATCCGGACTGACATGCTGCTGCAAAATCATCTCGGCCGCCTGCTCGCCGCCCGATTTCTCAAAATTGCCACGGATCTCGATCAATTCGGCGATGCCGCTCCGTTCAATGGTTTGCTTGACCGCCTGCATCCGTTGCCATGAATCGTAAGAACCGTCTGGTCCAGTGACAACATACAGCTTGCGGTGTCCCAATTCCAATAGATGCTCCACCGCGAGTGCGGCACCCGCTTTGTTATCCAGCAGCACCTGATTAATGTTAGGGTGACTCAGTTCACGGTCCAGTACGACAATTTTATGTCCTCGCTCGGCGTAGCTTAGCAGTTCCTCACTATCAAACGTCTGATCCAGCACGATGGCGCCGTCGATCATGCGCTCCGGCAGCATACGGTGTGATTGCTTGCCGCTGCATACGATGAGGTCATATTCTTTACGGTTCAAAATTTCCTTGATGCCGTACAGTAAATCTCCATAAACGTCTCCACGAAAATCAGTCAGGAAAACGCCAATAATTTTGGTTTGCCTTTTCTTGAGATTACGTGCGGCGGCATTTGGCACATAGTTAAGCTCTTTGGCAATCGCCAAGATGCGTGCGCAAGTCTCTTCCGTTACCTTATCGCTGCCGTTCAAAGCATATGAAACAGTGGATATGGAAACGCCCGCCTGTTTGGCGATGTCTTTAATGCTGACCACATCGTCCCCTCCTGTTCGTTTGTCTCTATTTTTTCGTTATTAACCACAAATCTATTTAAAAAATCGTAGCCCTACAGGTAAGCAGCAAAGGGCGATCCCGCAAGATCGCCATCGCTTTGTTGCCTATGCCTGATTTATAAAACAATCTCCAGACGGTGTACACCATCATGATCTGTCAGCGCCTGCTCGAAGGTGTCACGCTTGATGCGCATGCCACCGGAGCGGTAGCGATTACCGTCGGCGGGCTCACTCTCCAGTGGCCTTCCGTTCAATACTGCACGTCCTTGCTCACCGCTATGATGCTTTTGCAGCAGGCGGTAAACAAAGGTGATCGGTTTCCCGGCAAAGGAAAATTCAAATTCCAATCCGTCAAGATCGTCCGGCAGTACAGGGTCCAAAATCAGGTCCTCACCCGACTGGCGAATACCCAGAACATTCGAAATGAGCTGATTCATGTAGATTCCCGGGCCGCTGGAGTAAATTCTCCAGCCGCCTTTGACAGGTACGGCTCCTGCACGCAGTTCATCAAACCGTTCCTGCGCTTCATAACGGTTATTGAATTTGCCGTCCGAGCTGCTGAAATAGGCATTGCTCTGACGCCATTCAGCGTTCGGTACGGACATGCGGATGCCAACCGGATTGATGAGCTTCAGGCTGTGCCAGGCGTCATCTTTGCGACCCAGCTTGGCCATCGCCTCCACGAAGCGGATATGGGCATGCACATATTGCAGCCCAACCTCACGGCCGAAGTTGGCCGCTTGCTCTGCGCGCTTGAAGTGCGAGCTAACACCGCCATCGTATTGCGCTGGGCGGTTCATCAGGCGCACGCCATCCGGGCAGAGGAACTGCTCGCGGATGAGCTGTTCGTGAGCCAATGCTTGCTCGGGCGTGAGCAGCTGGCTGATCATGCTGCGTGTCATCGGCAGCAAGCGGTAGTGAATACCCGTCTCGGTGTCGGACGGATGAAGCATCAGCTTGGGCTGGCCAGGCTCCTCCATATATACAAAGCCTGGGATAATACCGCTTTCCAGCATATAGCGGTTAAAATCCTTCCGGATGCCTTCGGCCATTTGGTGCAGATCGTGGGCAATTGTATCTGCTTCGTTGACGACACCTGCTGGCGCCTCTTCCAAGGCAGTAGCAAAGTTGCTAATCACCTGATAGGTGAGGGCAACCGTCCAACTGCTCGCCATGTATTGCTTCAACTGGGCGTTGGCTGGCTGGAGCGTGTCATCCCAATCGCCGTCGCCGTAGGCCGACAGATGCGTGTCATGAAGGAAATTCACCCGAATATACTCGATTTCCTTCTTTGCATGCTCCATGAGGGTCGCGGTCTGCTTGGAAAAATCGAAAGAATGCCGATGGGTGTAGGGTACATTTTCTTCCAGAATACTGTAATCCCGGGTCGCGGTCAAATAATCACCGAGTACCTTGAGCGGCCAGACGATAATATCGCCATGGCTTTCTTCCTGCTGTACGCGAGTATAGTTGTCGAACATAAACCATTGCGGCCAGTTACCGCTATCCTCGTACTGATGGCTGAATACAGTCAACAAAATGGAACGGACCTCATCATACTTTTGTACGGCTGAGAAATATTCTACCGGTCCCTGACATACGTCACGTGTTCCCCATGCTGCACCGCCATATTGCTCCAGACCATGAGGTACGGAGTAGTGGACGAGCATATTGTGGGTATACCACCAGGCCACCGCATTCACACGGAATAGCTCGCTGGTTTCCTGACCGCCCTGTGTCAGATGGAAGCCGTTCATAAGCTCGGCAAAGTATTGCCGATAGCGCTCACGCTCGTCTTCAAAGGGCACGTGGCGCTTCCTGCGCGCCTGGTCTTTCCCGGTTGAGCGGCCCTGCAGCCAGCCCTGCACGGTGCAGGTCCATTCACTGCTGTCGCCCAGCTTCAGCACGACCAGAGATGGATCGGGGCAGACAGCACCCTGCAGCAGTGTGCGAGCGTCGCTCACTTGTTGTAGCGGAGCACCTTCTACCTGCATACGGTACAGCAGGTCCGGATAGGCTTCGGCGCTCGGTGAAGCGGAATCTGCCCGGAAGAGCAGGGCGTCACCTTCGCGTTTCATATGAAATGGAAGCTCATATTCGTTCACATGCATAGATAGCTGCTGAGTCACGAGGAACGGATAGGCTTTGCCGCTTGCAGAGCGCACGTGCAGCCGTACTTCCAGCGTATCGGCGTTCGTATGGTTTGTAATGACGAGCGTATCGTCAGCGGTCTTGTAATACCAGCGTACATAGTTAAAGCCAATCTCGAACAGGGAAGGCATCGTGAGCAGACGGTATTTCCCTTCGATTCCGACATAGATACGCTGACCGGATGTTTTGGGAATGTTAAGCGCATTACGCGCGTTTGTGATCATTTTGTTGAAATTCGTGTTCCCGATCACGAGCTGTGAATTGAACACTCCATACATATAGGAGGTGGTGGTAATCGTTTCTTCCTTGTCTCCCGTGTAGTGTCCGCCCATTAAAATATGCCCGTGGGGACGTTCTACACGAAGCTCTTTGGATTTGAGTACGACATGCTCATAGCTGTCCGTGAAAAAGGAAAGTAGTGCATTGCCATCCCGTTCTTCCTCCTGCCGCTTCGGGAAAAGCTGTTTCACTTCGGCATCGGTCATGTCCAGTGTGTAGAGCGGCTCACCGATGGCTTGGTCTGGAGCTACACGCCCAGCCTGTAAATCATCTGCGGCATGTACCGGAATGATAGGATCGGAAGCGGTGGCCAGAATGGCAGCGACTTCTTCGCGTGCTTTTGTCACCAGCTCCTGGTACTCCGGCTTCGTCACCGCCGTGGGATGATTCGGCTGGAACAGACCGTAAAAGGTAAAGCGAGCTTCCCCGGCAAGCTTCACCCGCTCGGATTGCAATGCTGTATAGGCAAATTCGTATTGGTACACTTCATTGGCGAGCGAGTCGCGACGCAGGGCTTCCGGCTCGTTCGTTTCTTTGTACGAAAGTCCAAAGAACTGAAATCCGTCTGTCGAGTAGCCGACGGTGCGGGTTAGCGAGCCTTGCTGGATGTAAGGGAATGCCTGACTTTGCGGCTGATTTTGACGCGAGCAAACTGTGTAGCCTCTTTGTTCGTCATGGTAGACGGTATGGTCAATATATTGAGACAAATAAGCTTCATTACTGCGTACAGCAGCGGTATCTGCAATCCCGACATCCTGACCGTACACGATATCTGCTTCAACATCATCGCCCTGTAGGATTACATCCCAGAACCATACTCCAAGACTGCTTAGTGTGAAAGCTACCTGATAGCCTACACCAGCAGTGAAACCTTCCCAAATAATTTGCCGATCCGTCTGCCGGATTACTCCGGGTGAACGAACTCCAAGCAGGGGAGTGATAGTCACGCCGGATGGACGGTACAGTCTCAAGTACAGATTGTTCAGGGAGCCGTCGACTGAATTGGTCAGCAGCTGGTTGATCATGGTTGAGCCGTGAGCGATTTTGTACACATCACCACTGCTCAAAAAGGTAAAGGACAGGTCGCCTGCCCGCAGCAGAATATTTTGATCCAGATTTGTAGTCATCAAAGGGGTCCACCTCACTTTCCTGTTTATTTGACTAACCGAAATCGTCCTTCAGTAGTATCTCGGCTGTTAGGTCCTGTAAAGACGGCAAATTCACCGCTGTCGCTGCCAAAGCTCAGGTCTGCATGATGATAGCGCAATTGAGGCTCGGTCAATGCAAATTCCACTTCCTGGCTTTCGCCTGGGGCAAGCAGAACTTTGCGGAAATCTTTCAGTTCCTTCATCGGACGAACCGTATCTCCGCTGATGTCACGGACATAGAACTGAACGGTTTCTTCGACTGGACGAGTCCCTGTGTTTGTGACCCGCACCTTAACCGTCAGCTCCTGACCGGGTACAAGGGTTTCGCCGGATAGCTGTACGCTGTCATAGGCTACTTTGGTGTAGCTCAGGCCATAACCGAACGGGAATAAAGGTTCGTTCGGTACGTCCAGGTATTGGGACACGTAGCGTTCCTTTGTATTTGGATCTAGCTGAGGACGTCCCGTATTAAAATGATTGTAATACACAGGCACTTGTCCGACCGATTGCGGGAAGGACATCGTCAGACGGCCCGTAGGCTCTGCATCGCCGTACAGCAAGTCGGCAATAGCTGCCCCGCCCTCGCCACCGGGGAACCAGGCCTCCAGTACGGCGTCTGCTTCTTCAATGACACCGTGCAGGTCCAATGGGCGACCATTGAAAAGGACGGCTACGATAGGCTTATTCAGCGTTTTCAGGCGCTTTACCAGCTCCAGCTGGGCTTGTGGCAGGCGAATATTCGAACGACTGCCTGCTTCACCGCTCATATCCGAGCGCTCACCAAGCGCCAGCACGATAACCTCTGCTTGACTGGCGGCTTGCAGAGCTTCTGCATATTGCTCCTCGGTCATGTCTTCTATGGAGCAGCCTGTCGCTACTGTGAGCAGCGAGGAAGCTATTTTCGCTTGGAATCCGTCAACAACACGAATCGCTTCGTCCTGCGAGCCGCTCCAGGACCAAGAGCCGAGGATATCACCGCTCTGTGCAAACGGTCCGATCAACGCAATATGCTGATTGCGCTTCAATGGAAGAGCGGAATCATTTTTGAGCAGTACACATGATTTGATCGCTAATTCCTTGGCAACTGCCCGGTGAGCATCGCAGAACACAACCTCACGTTCCCGCTCAGGGTCCGCGCCGCGCAGCGGATTGTCGAACAAGCCCAGCTTGTGCTTGAGCTTCAACACGCGCATCACCGCTTCATCGAGGAGTGCTTCGTCCAGCTGTCCGCTGCGAACCAGCTCGGGGAGATGCCCGTTATAGCAGGAGGTCATCATTTCGATATCCACGCCTGCCAGCAATGCTTTCTGTGCTGCCTCGCGCTCATCCTCGGCGATGCCGTGGGGGATAAGCTCCTTGATAGCAGCCCAATCCGAGATGAGTACACCATCAAAGCCCCATTCGTCGCGGAGCAAATCGCGCATCAGGCGCTTATTGCCCGTTGCGGCCACGCCCTCTACGGTATTAAAGGATGTCATCACCATTTCGCAGCCTTCATCCAGCGCGGCTTTGTAGGAGGGGAGATAATACTCTCGCAGCTGCCATGCGGATAGATCGACAGTATTGTAATCCCGTCCGCCTTCACCTGCTCCATATGCGGCAAAATGCTTGACACACGCGGCTACCCGGTCCGTATCGTTCGTCAGATCCTTGCCCTGGAAGCCACGCACAAGCGCGCGGGCAAATTCGCTGTTAAGGTATGGATCTTCTCCTGTAGATTCCATGACACGGCCCCAGCGCGGGTCGCGCACCAAATCGACCATCGGTGCAAAAGTAACGTGTATCCCCGACACAGCTGCCTCTTTCGCAGCAATGGTAGCGCTCTCTTCTGCAAGTCGCATATCCCATGAGCAACCCATAGCCAGCGGTATCGGAAAAATCGTTTTGAAGCCGTGTACAATGTCTGCCATAATTAGAAGCGGAATGCTCAGCCGATTCTTACTCAAATGGGCCTGCTGAACACGAATCACTTCCTTGGCTCCTGCGAGGCCAAGCACGGAACCGACGTTGTGGACGGTTTCCTCGGTGATACCAAGAGAAGCCATAGGCCCGGTAATTTGGCCTTCTGTTCCAGCATCTTCAAAAAAGGCGCCCACAAGCTGAAGCAGCTGGTCGACTTTTTCTTCAAGCGTCATGCTTTGCAAATAGGAATTTAGCTGTTGTTCCATCATAATCCTCCGTAAGCTGCGTTGGTAGACAGCTTTCTTTTTCAGATTCATGAGATTTTTTGGCGAAAATGGTTTCATAAAAGTGCTGAACAGACTAATAGCTTAGTGTATATGCATAATATTCGGTTGTATTATTAATAGAAACGTTTCTATTGTTGGACTCAGTTGGATTATATACGCTTTCAATTCGAGAGTCAAATCCATATTGGAGGTTGTCTTATGAGAAAAGCAACGTGTTTAAGATGAAATAAGGGCGCGATTTTAGCTGAATAAAAAAATAATATTCTTATTGAATACGGTTTCAATTTGTTCTATAATGACTATCGAAACGTTTCTATTGATGAGTATGGTCCTTGGATTTTGGAACATTATTGCTATAACGGTATGATGTAACCACTGCATGTATTTACTTCTATTTAATCCGTTATCATATTGCGTGATCGGTAAACCGGTCATCTCGGGAGGAATTCGTATGATGAAAAGAACGTTGGGGATCATTTTGACAAGCACTTTGTTACTGGGAGGCGCACTGGCTGGCTGTTCTTCCAAGGATGAGTCATCTGGCAAGGACGCGAACGGAAAAACAACCATCACCCTGTGGGGTATGGGGGCAGAAGGAAAGCTGCTGCCTGAGATTGTGAAGGATTTTGAAAAAGAAAATCCCGATATTCATGTAGAGGTGCAGGCACTGCCTTGGGATAACGCTCACGATAAGCTGCTGACAGCAGTTGCTTCCAAATCCGGTCCGGATGTGGTCCAGCTGGGCACATCATGGGTTCCTGAGCTTGCGTCTGCGGGTGCATTGACGGACATCACCCCTTATATCAGCAAATACCCCGAGCTGGAATCGAAGAATTTCTTCCCGGGTGCTGTGGATACGACAAAATTTGAAGGAAAACCTGTAGGTGTTCCTTGGTATACCGAAACGAAAATTTTGTTCTACCGTTCAGATCTATTGAAGCAAGTCGGATATAATGAAGCACCTAAAACGTGGGAAGAGCTTTCGGACGCTGCTCAAAAACTGGCAGCGCGTGGCAAAGGGAAATATGGTATTGCCATTAATGCGAAGGAGCAGTCTCTGGGCTTTATGTTCGCCCTCCAGAACGGCTCCAAGCTGATTGATGAGCAGGGCAATCCGCTATTTAACCAGCCACCGTTTGTAGAGGCTGTGAAGTATTTGAACACCTTTTTCCAAAATGGCTCCAATGCCCTCGATCTTGGGATAGATTCCGTTCAGGGATTGCAAGGTGATGGTATCGTTCCGATGTTTATCAGCGGTCCTTTTATGATTAGAGAAATCAAGAGCAAAGCACCAGAGCTGGATGGCAAATGGAATGTAGCCGAGCTGCCGGGAAAAGTAAACAACCTGTCTGTTTTGGGCGGGTCGAACCTTTCGATTATGCAGTTTAGCAAGCACCCGGAGGAATCGGCCAAATTCCTGGCTTTCATGAGCAAACCGGAAACCCAGCTGAAATGGATGGAGCTGTCCAGTACCCTGCCTGCTGCTACCAAGTCATGGGACGATGCCAAGCTGAAGAGTGACCCGATGCTGCAAACGATTCGCAAACAGCTCGATCACTCCGCGGCATTACCGCAGCTCGCAGCATGGGAAGAGGTTTCTCAGCAATTCATCAAGAGCTTCGAACGCATTTACCGTGGTCAAGCCGACGTACAGAAGGAAATGGATGACTTTAATCAGCAAGCTGCAAGTATTATGAAAAAATAATGATCCGTATCCGTCATTGTCAAAGGGAGTGAAGGCATGAAAGGAAGCTCGCAGAAGCTTGCGCCATACTTGTTTATCGGTCCCTCCATCATCCTGCTGGCGCTGTTTTCGCTGTTGCCGATTTTACTGGCACTCGTGATCAGCTTCACGGATATGGATCTGTCAGGACTCGTTAATTATGATAGTATTCGCTTTATAGGGCTGGAAAATTATGAGAATGTACTACTAGACCCTTCTTTTTTAAAGTCTATGGGTAATACCCTGTTCTTCGTCATTATCGGTGTTCCGTTGGTGCTGATATTTTCCCTCAGTATTGCGATCCTGATTAATATGGGGAAATCACGTGCTTTCAAAATATTCCGCGTCGTGTTCTATCTGCCGTCCGTAACGAATGTGGTTGCGGTTGCGGTCGTGTGGAGCTATCTGTATAATCCGACGCTCGGATTATTCAACTATGTGCTTGGCCTGGTGAATCTGGGCCCTGTTCCATGGTTGACCGATCCGACCGTGGCGAAAATTTCGCTGATTGTGCTGGCGGTTTGGCGGGGCATAGGCTTGAATATGATTATTTTTATTGCGGCCATTAAAGGGATTCCGGGCTCTTACTATGAGGCAGCTCAGCTTGACGGAGCCAGCACATGGCAGCAAATTCGTTATATTACCCTTCCGCAGCTCCGTTACGCTATTTTCTTCGTGTCCATTACGACGATGATCGGCTGGCTGCAATTTTTCGAGGAACCGTTCGTCATGACCAAAGGGAAGCCGCTTGACGGCACACTGACAGCATCCCTGTTCATTTACAATAACGGCTTCCAATTTAGTAAATTCGGTTATGCCGCGGCGGGATCGTTTATTCTGTTCTTTGCGATCATCGCGGTGACGCTGATTCAGTTCCGTTTGCAAAATAAAGCGGAGTCCTGATAGAGAGAGGTGATGAACGTGAAAACAGCTGTTCAGCAAGTCCGCGCCAATTCGGGCAGTGGTGAAAAAACATTTCAATGGTTCGTGGCGATTCTCCTGACCGTGGGAGGTCTGTTGATGGTGCTGCCTTTTGCGTGGATGATTTTATCCTCCTTTAAGACTGAAGGCGAGGTAACCAAGATTCCTCCGACCATTTGGCCAGAGCATTTCACATTGGAGAATTTTAAAATACTATTTGATAGCATGGCTTTTGGGACCTATTTGACCAATACGCTGGTGATTGTATTAGCTTCCTTTTTTGGATTATTCCTCAACGCCATGGCAGGCTACGGGTTTGCCAAATTCAAGTTTAAGGGCAGAGGTTTTCTATTCTATCTGGTGCTGGCCACGATGATGATTCCAGGGCAGGTAACGATGATTCCCGTGTATTTGATTCTGAACCAGATGGGATTGACCAATACCATGATGGGGATCGTCCTGCCTGGTTTGGTAGGAGCATTTGCCATCTTCCTGTTCCGGCAGTTCATGTCCGATATTCCCGAAGAATTGCTGGAGGCAACGCGCCTGGACGGTGCAGGCGAGTTTCGAACCTTTCTGCAAATTGTACTGCCGATCTCGACGCCGATTTTGGCAGTACAGGGCATTCTGACCTTTATCGGCGGTTGGAACAGCTTCCTGTGGCCGCTCATTATTGCGAACGATGAGAAGCTGTATACGTTGTCCGTGGGACTGTCGTTGCTCAAAGGCCAAAATGAGAGCCAGTTCGCGCTCCAGATGGCAGGCTCGACCTTCATGGTTGTACCGATCATGATCATATTCATTGTTTTCCAAAAGTATATTATCGAGAATTATACGATTTCCGGTATTAAATGACGGCCATAATGGATC
>NZ_ASSB01000230.1:0-5480 GCF_000520755.1 Paenibacillus sp. 1-18 | reverse complement strand
TGCAAAAGCCACAGCAGGGACGCGTCCGCATGCACGGACAGGAAGTGACGGGTGAACGCGGGCATATTAGCTATATGCCGCAGCAGCCTGCCCTTTTCCCGTGGCGTACCACGCTGGATAACATACTGCTCGGACAAGAAAACGCGCCGCGCAAAGATACGACAGCGCGCTCACGGTACGCCAGCGAACGCGAACGCCGCGAAGAAGCCCTGCAATGGCTGGAGCAGGTCGGGCTGGGCACCTTCGCCAAAGCATATCCGCATACACTCTCTGGCGGCATGCAGCAGCGCGCTGCCTTCCTGCGCGCGTTGCTCAGCCCGCAGGAGCTGATGCTGCTGGATGAGCCGTTCAGCGCTCTGGATGCGCTCACACGTGCGGACATGCAGCAATGGTTATTGCGGATGTGGGAAGAGAACCGCCGCTCTGTGCTGTTTATCACCCACAGCATTGAGGAAGCATTGCTGCTCTCTGATCGTATTTACGTGCTGTCGGCACGACCTGCTACGGTGATGCATATCGTCGATGTTCCCTTCCCGCGCCCTCGACGGGAAGAAATCACCCTTGATCCGCGTTTTAGCGAATGGAAGCGGGCCATGACTGGCTGGATGCGCGAGGAAAAGCATAAACTGGACGGTGACATGGACAACGCTGAGAGTGTCCACACCAATACCTCGAATGATGGAGTGCAGCGGTATGAATAACGTGAAAGTGCCGTCTGCATTGAAATGGAATAACGCAACAAAACCAAGCCTGAAATTGGATGCAACAGCATCCGCACCGTTGATCGACGCCCACATTCATGTTGACAGCTACCCGCCTGAGCAGCAAGAGCTATTGCTCGCTTCTCTTGCTGATAGCAGCGTCGAAACCATTATAGCCGTGTCTATGCATCTGGCCTCCAGCCAAGCCAACCTACGGTTAGCTGAACGTTGGCCCGGGCTGGTACGCCCAGCCTTCGGCTTTCATCCCGAGCAGCCTCTGCCATCACAAGCCGAGCTTGATCTGTTGTTTGACTGGATGAACAAGCATATAGAGCAGATGGTCGCCGTTGGCGAGGTCGGCTTACCCTACTACAATCGGCTGGAGGCCGAACGGAGCGGAGCTCTCTTTGACCTCGCTCCCTACATAGCTCTGCTGGAGCGTTTTATCCGGTTTGCACGCAAGCATAACAAGCCTATTGTGCTGCACGCCGTATATGAAGACGCCGATATTGCTTGTGACCTTTTGGAACGTCACGGCGTCACACAGGCGCATTTTCACTGGTTCAAGGGCTCTGCCGCCACAATCAAACGTATGGCCCACAACGGCTATTACGTCTCCTTCACTCCCGATCTTCTCTACGAGGAAGAAATTCGCAGCTTGGCGAGACAGTACCCGTCCAATCAGATCATGGCGGAGACAGACGGTCCCTGGCCGTTCGAGGGAGCTTTTACCGGGCAACAGACGCATCCGCGGATGACTGCCGACGTCATCCGCGCATATAGCGAGCTGACCAATCAAGACGAGGCTGCCGTCCGCCCATTATTTTATGAAAATACAAGACGCTTTTACTCACTGTCTAATTTATAAAGGCATTTTACAGCATAAGCAAAGAACCTCCGAGAACGCATTCTATGCCAGCGCAACCGGAGGTTCTTTGTATTTTTTAGCCTTTGCTCTACTTTTATTGCTTCAAAAATCCCTTTTGCTCCAAAAATGGCTTCAGCTGCAAACGGGCAGGCTCGGTCAGTCTCGCCGCCATTTGCTCAGACCAAGGAGTAGAGCGTTGACCGCCCGTACGTTCCTTCAAATATTCAGCCGATGTGTGATCATATAGCTCCACAGCCTTCATCGTCTGATTTTTGTCGTAGCCGTTCATGTGCAAAACACCGGACAGCGGAAGACGTGGGCGTATGCCTGTGTCCTGATCCGGTACGCCGATACACATACCGAACACCGGATATACCAGTTCAGGCAACCCTAGCAGCTCGGATACCTCAGCTATTTTCGTACGGATACCCCCGATGTAAACGATGCCCAAACCAAGTGATTCAGCGGCTACTGCTGCATTCTGTGCAGCTAACGCGGCATCAATGGTCGCAACCGTATAGTTTTCGACAGAACCTTCATAGGAAGGCTGACCTGGCTGATGGTGAACCGTGGCCTGCTTCAGGCGATACAAGTCTGCACACCATACCAGAAACACCGGGCATTGCTCAACGTAAGCCTGACCCCCCGCAAGCTCGGCCAGCTTGGTTTTCAAAGCAGGCTCTGTAATAGCAATGGCGGTATATGCCTGCACATTACTGGACGAGGAAGCCATTTGTCCAGCTGCTACAATAGTTGCGAGCTGCTCGTCGGTGATGGCGTCTGACTTGAATTTTCGTACAGACCGATGTTTCATCAACAAGGAAATTGTATCATTCATGACTGCTTCACTCCTAATCCTTCATTTATCTGTGTCAAGCTGTGCGTACACGAAGAAGTTCTTGCAGGTTTGCATGGCACTCCTACAAATATTATGAAACTTTCGCGGTTGATAAGCAACCTAACGCGATAGAGGCCACCAGAAAGGAATTAAGAGAACCCGGCATAACAAAAAGCAAGCACGCTGAAAATCAAATCAGACGTACTTGCTATTTAACTGTTTAGCCTCGCTTGGATGCTGGTTGCATATTCGAAACAGGTCTGTTGATCGCTCTTGCAACCAAACGTGATTTGAATACATGATATAGGTTTGCCAAGAGCAGCCCTATAAACAAGTACATTAATCCGCCAAAAAGATCATACACAGCCGCTCCTACGAACGCGACAAGAATCCCAAAAACGATTTGATCCTTCACCTTGGCAGGTGTCGTGGGCAAGTCGGTAAGCATAAAAAAGCCAAAGAAAAGAGCGGCATTGATAAATGGAGGGCGAAATGCATCCGAAGCATCCCCCAGATGAAAGCGGCCTATAAGGAATAATAATACAAAAAAGGTCCCGAAAAATGAAAACACCTGCGGATATTTATTGACCCGATCCGTTATCATATATCCACCAATAAGCAGAAAGGCAATCATCCATGTGGGTAAATCTCCAAATGCCCCCCACCAACTTTGCCCTGATCCAAAAATGAGGATCGATAGCAACAGTCCAAAAGCTGCTGGATTGAAAATCGGCTTTTTCTTATAGATCAACAAATGCTTGGATGCGATGGCAATGGCTGAAGTAGCCGCAACAACGTACCACGCGGTCGTCGTACTTAACACCAGGGCGATGAGTAACCCTGTAATCAAAGCACCATCCGGCAGTATCCGCTTCCTTTGTCTCATCAAACCAAAGGGAATGTCCACAGCTATAGCAGCACCGACTGCAACGATGCCATCAATAATGCCTGCCATGTCATGCCCGGCAATAGAGGCTATAAAAAGATAAGCCGTGACCGCCATTGCGACATAGCCCTTTGGTGATTTTATCCATTTATTTGTAGTCACTTATATCCCTCCGACTCGAACTAATTGTAGATTTGATGAAATGAGGAGAGCTTGTAAACTGGCTTGTTCCACAAGCTCCCTCCCCTTGGCTGCACCCAACAAAAATGATGCTGTAGAAAAAGCATCTGCCATCATCGCGAAGGGGGCAATCACACTGGAACTGACCCAATCCTTGGGCGAACGCCCGGTTTTCGGATCGATCAGATGGTGTATATCGGCTGTGGTCGTACTTTTGCGCTCATAGCCTCCAGAGGTACATATAGCCTCATCGGAAAGCAGAATCGTCGATATCACTTCTTCTTTGCGCTCAGGATGCTGGATGCCTATTTCCCATGGCTCTCCAATACCATTTACCCCTCCTGCAAATAAGTCGCCCCCCGCATTTACGACAAAACCTTCAAACTCTGCTAGCTCATGAGCTGCCAAGTCAATGGCAAATCCTTTGGCTACAGCCCCGAGATCAATCACCAATGGCTTCAGCAAACACAAGGTACGCTCTTGTTCATCCAATACGATATCCTGATAGGTAACAGAAGCCGCAGAAGGACTTTTCATGGATTGACCGGTTAAATAATGACGATTAAAACCATAGTCCTCCATCTTTTTCCCTATCGCTGGGTCAAATATCCCTTCCGTACATTCGGCCATTTCCAAAGCAAATTTAAGAGGTTCAAACAAAAACGGGCTCACAGTTACAGGTACTCCTACCTGTTGACAGGCGCTCATCAATTCACTGTCAGGGCTAAAACGACTGCAAGCCAGCTCCACTTTTTGAAAAGCCTCAAAGGCCTGATTCATTTTCTGCGTTACCGCTTCTTCGGATGTGAACTTTCCTGTAACAATCTGTATGCTTACGGCAGTATCCATATATAATTTAGTTCTTTTCATACTACACGTTTTGTGCACTGGAGAGTGCATCTTGTACAGCATCCTGAAATGCCTGGGTGCTATACGTTGCACCGGACACATTCATCACTTCTGCACTCTGGTTTTGCACAACCTCCGTGGGAAGTCCTGCTACGTCACTTTCGGAATAATGCATGGCAAAATGGCTAATCTCAACGTCCGTTATTTTATCATTCTTGATCGTTACGCTGACTTCAATGGAACCACGCCGATTATTCCCCATCCCCGTATAGGTACCATCCTTATATATATTTTGTGTTGGAACATTGCTGTTATCCGTGTAGGTTGATGGAGTATTTGAAGGGTCATTGTTTCCTGATATATCATTTGTTTGAATACTGGCTTGCGTGTGTTGCGGCAATGTCTGTACAGCTGCCTCTGTTTCCGTCGTAAAATATCCGGCCGCATACACTGCTGTAATCGCTGTTGAGCATAAAACGACCCATTTTTTATTCATCTGCGCCATCTAAATCCCCCCATATATGATTAGCCTTATACCTCTCTGCTGATAATGCTAGTATAGTAGTGGAATATTTAAATTTTCTTAAAAAACAAACAAAATGAGTTCGATCACTGAAAGGTGGAACAACGTGTGCGAGTGCTTGTCGTAGAAGATGATCCTTCTTTGCTCAAAATTGTCTGTGACCTCTTTGAAAGTGAATCTTTCCTGACAGACAGCGCAGAAACTGGCGACGAAGGGTATTATTTGGCCCAACAAAATATTTATGATTTGATTATTCTCGATATCATGCTGCCGGGAATGAGCGGTGTTGAAATCGTCAAAAAGCTGAGAGCAAACGCTATACTCGTCCCTATCATTCTTTTGACGGCCAAAGATGCAGTAGAGGATCGTGTCGCCGGATTGGATATCGGAGCAGATGACTATATCACGAAACCGTTCGCTGTATCGGAATTATTGGCACGAACAAGAGCTGTTTTGAGGAGAAAGGGTACCATAGGCCAGGAGGGCGAATTGATCTATGGACTTATCCGATTAGTCCCTGCGGCGAAAGACGCTTTTATTGAGGATAATGCCTTGAATTTAACAGCAACAGAATATAAATTACTGGAGTTCTTTCTATGTGACGGATTGTAATATGAAGTGCGACACCTGCTGGA
>NZ_ASSB01000229.1:0-33512 GCF_000520755.1 Paenibacillus sp. 1-18 | reverse complement strand
GCTGATGGCGGTGCCCCTACCGATGGCGTCACTCCTACTGGATTTTCTAATGCTTCATTATCCAACACTTTCATCTTAAACTTCTCATACTCACTACCAAGTTCATTAAGTTTTACAAGATATCTTGAATAAGGCTTTTTCGGCGGCTTATTTTCTATTAATTTTGAATATACATTCCTAATAGTTGCTTCATCCTCAAAATCCCAATCAGCACTTATTTTAAATATCCTTTTTAGAGCAACGTTATTAAATATAGTCTCCAAATCGGTGTATGGGATTTTCTTAAAATCTTTCTTGTGGAATAAATTACAAATCTGACTAACCCTAAGGGCTCGTGGATAAGCTGGGACTTTATTCATATTATTAAGTGCGTAGTCCCTTTGATAAGCATCCCAATCAATCTGACCCTTACCCCCTTGCTCCCCACTGTGCTCAATTTCAATTAAGCGAAGTGCTTCATCTCGATTAGTGACGTACACAAATACTTTTGTATCCAGTGAAACGTTTATATGATTCTCTATTCCTTCAACCCTTTTATCTCCTTTAGCCAAAAGCTTCAAAACAGAGATTCTCCTGTTTCCGTCAAAAACAATGTAAGAATTCATATCCTCATTTCTAACAACAATAGGTTGACGATGGGAGTTCAAACCAAACTCTGCAACATCGGTAGCTAAAGCTAGCATCTTGCTTTTTCCTTCAACTTCAAAAAGAATATCAATTGCTTCATCTTCACTCTCTGACATCTCTATTGCCGCTCTTGGGTTATCATGCCAAACTATCAAATTTCTCAAGGGAACATCCATTCTAATTCCCATTAATAATCCCCCTAAACAAGAACATTTTTATAAAACATATATTCGCCAGATTTTTTTTTAGTTTGAACACTGTAATTTAAGGATAAAACCTCGCAGTTAATATGTTTGTAAAATTCAAAAATACTATCACATATATCATACGTTATAATGAACGGAATTCTTTCCAGATAAATATCTATAGTTTCTGATAACGTTTGATGATCCTCATGGGTGAAGAAATTGATATACAGGTCTTTTCCTTTATGATAATAAGGTGGATCAATAAACCAGAAGCTTTCTTCTTTATTTGTATTTCTGATAAATTCATTAGCATCTACATTGGAAATCTCAATATTATTTCTATACTGATTAATTTGACGTATAAATTGAACTAGTCTTTCTTTATTATACCTGCAATCAATTTTATATTTGCCTTGCTGATTAAGTCCACCTATAGGTCCGGCTTTAAGTATTCCCGAACGATTAGTTCTGTTTAGAAAAAAAGTTGAGAAACCAAGGTCAAACAATTCGGCGTCTTCTTTATTTATCTGCACATTTTTTTGTATGTGCCACTCATTAATGCTAACTTCTGTCTCTTCTATTCGCCTAATAAAGTCTTCAGTCCAATTTAATATACTATACCAAAAAGCATAGATTGAACGATCATAATCATTAATGGATACATTCGCAACATAACCATCCTTCAGTAATTTCAGAGCGACTCCCGCCCCTCCAGCAAAAGGCTCTATATAATTCGAACCAATTAAATCGTTTCTATACATTAACTCTACTACATAGTCATACATCTGCCCTTTACCACCAGGATATCTCAAAGGCGAGAGTGCTCTCCCCATGTCCATCAGTCCAATCACATTAAAAGTCTTTGCAATTTATAAAATTTATAACAGTTCATTTTTCATATTTAAATGATACTATCACATCGGCAATTTTAACCACTCATACGAAATTCCCACACTGAAATTCCCCTATCCTAAATCCATGAGGTTCAGCCGACAACCTGATAAGTCCTGTTTACAGCATTTCCACACATACACATGTTCTCACATTGCCCAAAGTCTGTAAAGAGAGTTGTCGGCTGAACTCATTACTACTGATCTACATTACTGATACTATCGCCTTATAGAATAACTCATTCTTCTGAATTCACACGGTCAAAACAATGACTTCATTCCCACTAAATTAACAGTTTCAACACTGAAGCAATTCTAGGTTTCTATTGATTTTGTCTCTCGCCAAGTCGACCCGTATCTATGAGCCATGATGCTGGATACAAACTTTGGACGACCGCTTCAAAGATGAATCCTTATACCTGGGCGGCAAACGTAGGGAACGATCATCCGCAACTGTTCTGCCTTGCCAACTAGCTTTAAAACGGCTGAAATTATGGTTTTAACAGCACTTTGTATAGGTACATCGTGAAAATCAAAGCTGTTTATCAGAAGCACGCCCAATACACCCGCCATCTACTGCATCAATGAATAATTCCTGCCTCTGCCCTCAACTTCATCCTTGTACCCCAGCAACATACGTGCCAACGTATTAGGATATTCCATCAGCTTACGGTATTCCTTTGCAGGTAGATCAGGATTTTTCAACATGATCGCCTGAAGCTTGGCCATTTCAGAAACATCATAACGAGCCTTATATACCATGAATTGAGACACATAATTGCCCACAGACAGTTCGGTCAAATTCTCATTGCCATTCCATGAATATAGCTTGATTTGTTTTATAAACCGATCTACGTTGTTACCTTCGGATAAAAAGCGATACACCAAGTCACTCTTAATCAAAGTCGTGTTTGAATTCCCCGTATAGCTTTGTTCCATCAGAAATACTACAATGCCCATAAATGTATCAATAATTTGCAAAGGGATCGACTCATGTGATTCTTCCGACTCAACAGATGCAATTTTGTACCTTTTGCTCCGATATACAGAATGAGCATTCATCTGCTCTTTGATTTTTGAATGCAGGCCAAGTGCATCGTACTCATCGTTGCGGTCAATCTTGATGTTAACATCCACCTGACCCTGCAAATGACGTGTCACTCCATAGAACAATCTTTCAGGAATTTTGATATAGAATAGATTTCGTAGCTCCATCATGGTTAAATTAAGCTGTTCAGCTACGCTAAGAGCCTCTTCATTATTGACAATAAAAATATTGATATTCACATCCTGATTGATGATATAATGAAGAACCTTGAAGTATTTTTTTAAGTATTGGTCATGATTGTATTCCCTAAAATGCAATTCGCTCTTGGTATTCAGTTCTTCATACATGCGTTGTATCGTCTGCGTTATGTCTGCCATTGTCTGTTCAGCGCCACCATATGCACCGTAGTATGAATTTGCTTTTCCAGACTGATCAATTTTATTTGCTTCATCGAAATAGATATTATAGATCATTGTACACATCCCAAATAACCAAAATGATAACGTATGGCTTGACTTTCATCCACATACATAATATCATGATTATACAGAAATAATACGGATGAGTGCAGTCTTCTCCGCTTCGTTAGCTAGAGCTGACTATACTCAATAAAAACCCTTCTCCGCTTCGTTAGCAGAGTTGGGTTTTTTCATTCTATATCATAGATGTGTAACTGAGTACTTAAAAAAATAAGAATTAATTTACAAATCCACTCCTAAGCACATTACCCTCAAAAATACACAGTAAATATTACAAAATCCAGCCATAAGAAACAGTTCAACTTTTGTTTAGAAGTCACAAAGCAATCTCTAAATTTGTATTTAATAATTCTGCAACTGTTCAATATCCACTCTCATTATTGTTACATTAACATTTTTTATAATTCCCTTTACATGTCGACTTCTGTGCTTTCATTATCCTCACTTGGAGAATTTCCTTCCATGACTCCAATTACATGATCTAGCCATTCATTAAATCGCTTCTTAGCGGTACAAGAGTGTCTATGCGGTCTTCTAGCATATGCAAGATAATCATGGAAAGAAAGGTATCTATATCTGGAAGAAGCTTTTTGAGAAAATGTATTTCCAAGGTTACATCCCTGCTCCATTAAAATCACTAATTCCTCAAATTCATTTACATCGAGAAGATGCCATTCAATTAAGGAGCCCATATCATACAAACCCTCATCACGCAGCCTTTATTCTATTCTCTCATACACAATTTTAACACCTGATAATGAACCTTGAGTGACTATTACACCGTGGATTTTTTTAACTTTTTTAAAATCATTCGACACACTTTCAATTGGAGTCCCTATAAACCTCTGAAGATGAGCATATATTTTTTTAGCAGGCTCAATAATCAATTGAGAGATATTCTTTTCAAACGAGTCAATATTGCCAGCTACAAGAGTAGCCTGCATGTTCAATCTTTTAGCTTTATAATCGAATACAATCAAATCATTTCTATACTCAATAAAACCATCGGGCGATAGCAAATTATTTTTCGCAAACTTATATTGAAATTCAGGAATATACCTAGCCATTTTTAGTGATGGCTCTGCATTAACTGGTGAATCGTGGCAATATAATTCAAATATGCGACCTATAAATATTCTAAACTTATTTGCCACCTCTGGGCTCAAACCATCAATAATTCTCCAATATAGACCATCCCATATATTTACAAGTAGGAAACTGACTATCTAGCGGATAAAAGATTCGCCCTTGGCGTATAATTGGCTTCTTTCTAAAATAATTAAAATCCCATCTATGAAGGGTCGATTCTTCAAAATTCTCTCTAAATTCTTCTATTGAGATTGTCGTCATTTGAAATAAATTTCGAACTTCATTCGTCTCTATGCCAAGATACTGTACATACTTGTTAACATCATTCACCATTTTATTTGTCCATATAAAATCTCTGACACTGCCACTTGGATAAAATGATGCATTAATAGCAGTCATAAAGTATAAATAAGTTCTGATGTTAACTCCTGTATTTTCATAAAATAATTCTGCAATATCTACATACTCTTTTGTTTGAAATCTGTCCTTTTGAGAAGCAATATTTAAATAACATTCAATGCTTCTTCGTACAGTGTGCAGATAATTAACATTTCGATTGAAGTTTCCATTTTGCACACTTTCAAGTTCAATGACTTTCATGTCTGTAGAAATATGATAAAAGCTAGAGAGCATAGCGGAAAAGTAGAAACAATGCATGAATGACTGGGTTTATTTATTTCAGGATCATCATTATAGGTTACCTCATCTGCATGTACAAACAACCATTTAACTGCATTTAATAGCATTTGCCATTATTAAAAATCACATTAAGTCGGCTATATTGTAATATTCGTTCGATATAATCTTTATGTAATCCGTGTTCCAAACATCGTATGATGACTTCTTTTAAGACAGTATCAGTATTCTCCATGTGAAACGAAAGCTATCAGCCGGGAGATAGCAGGTAACAGGTTTCCAATGCTTGCTTTTTTAAAGTGAGCAATTATTTCTGCCTCGGATAGAGAATATTGCATCATCTCATTGTAATCAGCAGATACCATTAAATTTATACCTGTAGCAGAGACAATTATTCGTCTTTTCTTCTTACTGTGTGCCAAATAATCACCTCTTAAGTGACGTATTCAATAAGCATTATTAATTACAGATAATTATATATTATAACCTGTATTTAACTAGTGGGATACGCTGTCTCCTCTTCGCCTGTGGCGAACGGAAGAAAATAAGCAGGATGGCCTTAAGAGAAGTTGGTGACGGGGCGTTGCTAGGGTGACATTAAAACTGCTACGTACAGAGGTACCGCCATGTATCATCAGAAATATGTCGTATTCGACGTCAAAGTAGCCCAAAGACCTAGAGCCGAAGCGGTTTACCCCACCCCTTCGAGTACGAACAAGCAAAAAAGCGACCGATTAAGGTCGCTTTTTTGATACTACATATGGAGGCGAGGGGAGTCGAACCCCTGTCCGAAGATAACGACACATAAGCTTCTACGGGTGTAGTCACAGTTTTGATGTCACCCGAGTATCGCCCCGTAACCGGCTATACGTTGGGTCAGCCTGATTGTCTTCTTCAGCTCACCGCAGGCGGAGATGAGACAGCGTATCCCACTATTTGTTAGCCCCTATCCCTGTCACATGGGCGATGCAGAGTAGAAGCACGCTCACAGGTTATTAAGCTGCGAAAGCGTAGTTGTTTTGTTGTTTGCCGTTTAATAGGCTTTAGCGTTGATGAAGCGGACGCGTCCCCACTACCCGCTACCCATGCTCGAACTATCCCCGTCGAATCCATAAACGCCCCCTTGTTATAAAAAGGGCTCCACGGATAAATCCGGAAATACCGGAGCATAAGCATGCATAATATCGGAAGCTGAATTCTGAGATTCAACAGTCGAACAAATTGAAATACATTAAAACTTACTACTTCGTTAGTATAACATATAACATGTCATAACGAAACGGAATGAAGCCATTTCAGCTCGATAAAATAGCACCATTACAGGAACATGTAACTTATCCACGTAATTTGTACCATACACATCATTACAGCAACCCTATCTCGCAATTTTTTGCTTCTCCCGCAAAGCACGTTGAATATCACGCTGTGCATCGCGTTTGGCAGCCGTTTCCCGCTTGTCATACTGCTTTTTACCTCTACCCAATCCAAGCAGCAGTTTGGCATAGCCATTGCGTACGTAAATCTTCAGCGGTACGATCGTGTAGCCTTCCTGTTTGGACAGACCGATAAGCTTGCGAATCTGCTCTTTATGCAACAGCAGCTTACGCGTGCGCGTAGGATCGGTCGGATTGTTACGATTACCTTGCTCAAAAGGGCTGATATGCATATTGTGAATATGAATTTCGCCATTACGGATCGTAGCAAAGGCATCACTGATATTGGAGCGGCCATTCCGCAGAGACTTAATTTCCGTTCCCGTTAACACCATGCCCGCCTCGTAGGTGTCCTCAATAAAATAGTCATGGGAAGCTTTTTTGTTCTGGGCGAGCACTTTCCCGTCTGCCTTCTTACCCATGAATACCACTCCTTATAAATAACTTAATTCAAATATAAATCCAGGCACAAGAATCCAGCTACAAAGAGCTACCTATAAATATATTGTAACAAATTTCAGATGATAAAAGCAAGAAAGGTCAAGCCTTCTACATTTCTAACTTACACGTATCACACTAAAAGCAAACGGTTTCCATCCATTACTACAGACAGAAACCGCCTTTATACTTAAGCCCCATCAGCTCATTTACTGGCACGAAAACTCCAGCCTTCTAACGAGTATGTTATATCAACTTACTTTTTCTTTTTCCTCACAAATCCAGCGGTGCTATTGCCGCCACCGCCGCTCTTATTTTTCCGCTTGCGACGCGTGCCGCCGTCACCGCCTGGTCTTGCATCACTCCCAGGTGTAGCTGCGCCACCGATAAAAATACCACTGGCAGACGTCTTCTTCCGCCGCTTGCTTGCGCCCGTTGCTGGCGAAGTGTATCCGCCCTTGCCACTGCCAAAGCCAAAGCTGCCCGCCGAACTGGCTCCGCCACCGTTTCCACCACCACGGCCTGTGCGACCTGCAGTGCTGATACTTCCGTTGCCGGCCTCTTTAGGCTTCCCAGCCGTTTCACGACCGCCCTTACGCTCTCTGCCAGTCTTGTCCTTGCCGCCCTTGCGGTCACGTCCTTCGCGGCCTTTACCACGCCCCTCGCCACGTGCAAAACCACTGCCTTGGCCCGATCCGCCCGTCCGCTCACGGCGTTGACGCGGCTTCATATCGACAAGCTCAAAATCAATCGTGTAATCCTCCATGTTGACGCGGGCAACACGAACCTTGACCTCATCCCCGATGCGAAATACCTTGGAGGTGCGTTCACCGATTAACGCCATATGCTGCTCATCAAAATGGTAATAGTCGTCCGTAAGCGCACTCAAGCGCGTCAGACCCTCCACCGTATTGTCTAACTCGATGAACATACCAAAGCTGGTTACGCTGCTGATGATGCCCTCGAACTCCTCGCCAACCTTGTCCAGCATGTATTCAGCCTTTTTCATTTGCTCTGTGTCGCGTTCTGCATCCACAGCCACACGCTCACGCTCAGAGGATTGCTGCGCAATATCAGGCATGCGTGCAGTCAGATATTCTTGACGCTCAGCTGGCAAAGCCCCGCCATTTTCCAATACCTCACGAATAACACGGTGAATCACCAAATCAGGGTAACGACGAATTGGCGATGTAAAATGAGAATAATACTCCGCTGCCAGTCCAAAATGTCCTGTCGATTCCGCATCATACTTTGCTTGCTTCATCGAACGCAGCATCATGGTACTAAGCACCGTCTGCTCCTTCGTGCCCTCGATATCTTCCAGCAATGTTTGCAGCGCACGCGGATGAATGGAATTCCCGCGGCCTTTGATCTGATGTCCAAAATTAGCCGCAAACGCCATGAAATTTTGCAGTTTCTCCGGGTCCGGGTCCTCATGAATCCGGTATAAGAATGGTACCTTGAGCCAATGAAAATGCTCGGCCACAGTTTCATTGGCTGCCAGCATAAACTCCTCGATAATTTGCTCGGCGATCGTACGATCTCTTTTAACGATATCGACAGCTTTACCTTCGTCATTTACAATAACTTTCGCTTCATCAAAATCAAAATCAACCGCACCCCGGCGCATCCGGTTAGCACGCAGCTTCAATGCCAGCTCCTTCATCGTGCGGAATACCTCTACCAGATCCTTGTACCGTTCCATCAGTTCAGCATCTTCCTCTTCAAGGATCTTGCGAACGTTGGTATATGTCATTCGTTCCTTCGTTTTAATCACACTGGTGAAAATATCATGCTTTACAACCTTCATATGCTCGTTGAATTCCATTTCACAGGACAAAGTCAAACGATCCACCTGCGGATTCAAAGAACAAATGCCGTTTGAAAGCCGGTGTGGAAGCATAGGAATGACGCGGTCAACCAAATACACGCTACAACCGCGACTATAGGCCTCCTGATCCAGCTTGGAGTTCTCTCGCACATAATACCCTACATCGGCAATATGAACGCCCAGGCGGTAGTTCCCGTTCGGCAGACGCTCTACATTGACCGCATCATCCAGGTCCTTGGCATCCTCGCCATCAATCGTAACAATGATCTTATCACGCAGATCGCGACGACCCTGACGTACAATTTCTTCTTCCGTAATCGCGTCTGGAGCCTGATCCGCTTCCGCTGTCACTTCGTCGGGAAAAGCCTCTGGAAGCTGATGCTTGCGAATCACTGACAAAATATCGACGCCTGGATCATCCTTGTGACCCAGAACTTCCAGCACTTCACCTTCCGCCGCCGCCCGTCCTTCCGGGTAGCTCACAATACGCACAACGACCTTTTGCCCGTTTACAGCTCCATTGAAGCTATCCTTTGGAATAAAAATATCCCGGTTAATGCGTTTATCGTCCGGTAAAACAAAACCGTATGCTTCGTGGCTCTGAAACACGCCCAACACTTGAAGCACAGCGCGCTTCACGATCCGCACGACTTCGCCTTCCAATCGGCCACCCGCAGGTCCCTTCGACGTCACTCTTACCAGTACCGTGTCTCCATTCATCGCGCTCTTTAAGTCGTTAGCGTGAATGTATACATCCGGGTGCTCCCGGTCCTCCGGAATGAGAAAAGCAAAGCCCTTGGCATGAGCCTGCAAACGCCCACGCTGCAAATCCATTCGTTCCGGCACGCCATAACGGTTTGTGCGGGTCAGCAGAATTTTCCCGTCTTCCTCCAATGCGTTCAAGAGCTTAAGGAATTCGCGAAAATCGTCTGCATCCTTAATGTCAAAATGCTGCTCCAACTCCTGGTATGTCATAGGCTTGTATGCGGTCTCGCGCATAAAATCAAGTAGTTGTTGCTCTGTTATCATAATTTTGTCCACCTCGGGCGACCTTTAATTTTCAGTAATAATCCGCATGTTCCTTGTTCCTGTTACAAGGCTCTTATATACTCATACCCTAGTATACACGAATTTAATCGACGGCATCCCTGCTTGCCTAAAATCCAAAAAAGCCTCCGTTTCCCGTGAAACGAAGGCTTAAGGTATTTATTTATCTTATTTTGCAAAAAATGCAACCAGCACGGCAATAATCATAAAACACGCACCCAAAACGGCAGTTACGCGTTGCAAAATCAAATCCATACCGCGAGCTTTTGTCTTGCCGAACAGATGCTCAGCACCGCCAGAGATGGCACCGGACAAACCTGCACTCTTCCCCTTTTGCAGTAAAACAACCGCAATAACAGCAATCGAGAACACTACGAGCAGCACTTTCAAAAAGATTTCCATGAAAAATCCCACCTCCTGAGCTTATACATCTGTTTTGCAAAACAACACAGCCTCTTTTATGAAAACATGTCCATATCATGTTACGAATAGCCGGAAATTAACGCAAAACACTACTTTCATTCTACCACAGCTTCCAGTAGATAACAACCAGCTTTGCCGATTGGCTCGCACCAAGTCTTTGCAAGGATACATCTATATGCTTATATGCTGATCTGCACTATGCATACACACAAATGACAAAAACAGACCTGCTCACAGTAGCGAGCAGATCTGTTTAATCATTGCGTCTAGCTTCGAGCGTCCAAGCTTCGTTATCTTAAACCACGAAGCTTAGAACAGCTTTAGCATCTTATCGCAATATTATTTTTTCAGGTTGTAGAAAGATTTCAGGCCGTGGTATTGAGCCAGTTCACCCAGCTGGTCCTCAATGCGGAGCAATTGGTTGTACTTCGCAATACGGTCAGTACGGGAAGGAGCACCTGTTTTGATTTGGCCTGCATTTGTTGCAACAGCGATATCAGCGATTGTGCTGTCTTCGGATTCACCGGAACGGTGAGAGATTACAGCTGTGTATCCTGCACGTTTAGCCAATTCGATAGCGTCGAATGTTTCAGTCAGCGTACCGATTTGGTTTACTTTGATCAGGATGGAGTTACCGATGTTTTCTTCGATACCTTTAGCCAGACGTTCTGTGTTCGTTACGAACAGGTCGTCACCAACCAATTGGATTTTTCCACCCAGTTTCTCAGTGAGCAATTTCCAACCTTCCCAGTCATCTTCGGAGCAACCATCTTCGATTGTGATGATTGGGTATTTATCAACCCAAGAAGCAAGCAGGTCAACGAACTCAGCAGAAGTGAAGGATTTGCCTTCGCCTTCCAGTGTGTATTTTCCATCTTTGTAGAACTCAGTAGAAGCAACGTCCATACCGAGGAATACGTCAACGCCTGGTTTGTAACCAGCTTTTTCGATGGCTTCGATAATAGTGGACAGAGCTTCTTCGTTGGATTTGAAGTTAGGAGCAAAACCGCCTTCATCGCCAACAGCTGTGTTCAAGCCTTTAGAGTTCAGTACGGATTTCAGGTTGTGGAAGATTTCCGCACCAATACGCAGAGCTTCTTTGAAAGTAGGAGCGCCTACAGGCAGAACCATGAACTCTTGAACGTCAACGTTGTTGTCGGCATGAGCGCCACCGTTAACGATGTTCATCATTGGTACTGGCAATTGTTTAGCATTGAATCCGCCCAGGTATGTGTACAATGGCAGGCCCAGAGCTTCAGCAGCAGCGCGAGCTACAGCCATGGATACAGCCAGAATGGCATTTGCACCCAGTTTGCCTTTGTTTGGCGTACCATCCAATTTGATCATCAATGTGTCGATTTCTACTTGGTTTATAGCGTCCATACCGATTACTTCAGGAGCGATGATTTCGTTCACGTTTTTAACGGCTTGAAGAACGCCTTTACCCAGGTAACGGGATTTGTCGTTATCGCGAAGCTCTACAGCTTCGTGAGCACCAGTAGAGGCACCGGAAGGAACGATGGCACTACCGATAGCACCGGATTCCAGATATACTTCAACTTCAACAGTAGGGTTACCACGGGAGTCGAGGACTTCGCGAGCGTACACGTCAGAAATAATAGTCATTTGTACTTAATCTCCTTTGTGAATCATAATTTATTGGTCAAGCCTATACTTATTAAATCAAGCTTACTTGCGGGATGCAATCATAGATTTTCCTGTCATTTCCGCAGGTTGCGGAAGTTGCATTAAATCCAGAAGCGTTGGAGCTACGTCAGCCAGAATTCCATGCTCACGCAAAACGATATTTTCATCAGTCAAAATGAACGGAACCGGATTCGTTGTATGAGCTGTGAACGGACGTCCCTGCTCATCAATTTCCATATCGGCGTTGCCATGGTCGGCAATGATAACAACCACACCGCCTTTGGCTTTAACTGCATCAACAACACGTCCAACACATTCATCCGTCGTTTCTACCGCCTTAATGGTCGGCTCCAGCATGCCGGAGTGTCCAACCATATCCGGATTGGCAAAGTTCAGGATGATTGCGTCATGCTTGTCAGCTTCGATTTCCTTCACTGCAGCATCCGCAACCTCGTACGCACTCATTTCAGGCTTCAGGTCGTACGTAGCTACTTTAGGCGAGTTGATCAAAACACGGGTTTCGCCAGGCAGCTCGACATCGCGTCCGCCACTGAAAAAGAAAGTAACGTGCGGATACTTTTCCGTCTCAGCAATACGCAATTGCTTTTTGTTGTTTTGTACCAGCACTTCGCCAAACGTATTATCCAGGTTTTTCGGTTCATAGGCTACAAAGCCTCCAACCGTTTCACTGAACAAGGTCAAGCAAACAAAGTGCAGATCCTTAGGCCATTTCGGCCCACGGTCAAAACCACGGAAATCCTCATTGGTAAATACTTGAGACAATTGGATCGCACGGTCAGGACGGAAATTCAGGAAAACAACAGAGTCATTACTCTCAACCAGCCCTACAGGACTTCCGTCGGCCTTCACAATAACGGTTGGCTCCACAAATTCATCGAACACTGATTTTTCATACGATTCCTTTAATGCTTCCAGTGGGTCAGTATATTGAGGACCTTCTCCGTATACTATTGCACGGTAGGACTTCTCTACACGTTCCCAACGTTTGTCGCGGTCCATTGCATAATAGCGTCCTTGTACGGTCGCAATTTGGCCAATGCCCACTTCCTGAATTTTAGCGATCAGCTGTTGCATGAAGCCGACGCCGCTGTCAGGCATAACGTCGCGTCCATCCATGAAAGCATGAATGTACACTTCTGTTAATCCTTCTTTTTTCGCCAGATCCAGCATAGCGAACAGATGGCTGATATGGCTATGCACGCCGCCATCGGACAGAAGTCCGTACAGGTGAAGCTTGGTGTTGTTCTTCTTAGCGTGCTGAACTGCTTTAACCAATGTTTCGTTATCGAAGAATTCACCCTCACGAATGGACTTCGAAATACGAGTCAAGTCTTGATATACAATGCGGCCTGCGCCGATATTCAAGTGACCTACTTCGGAGTTGCCCATTTGGCCTTCCGGCAGACCCACCGCTTCACCAGAAGCAGTCAGTGTTGCATGAGGATACTGTTTTAAATACCGGTCGTAATTCGGTTTGTTGGCCTGTGCAACCGCGTTGCCTTCCACTTTGTCGCGCAGTCCGAATCCGTCCATAATAATTAAAGCTACCGGTTTTGGTGCTGTCATCTTACTTCGCCCCCTCAACAAGCGCGATGTACGACGCCGGTTGAAGACTGGCACCGCCAACAAGCGCGCCGTCGATATCGCTTTGACCCAGGTACTCAGTAACATTTTCAGGTTTTACACTGCCACCGTACTGAATACGTACAGCACTTGCTGTATTTTCATCATACAGTTCTTTAATCAGACTGCGGATGTAGGAGATCACTTCATTCGCATCCTGCGAAGTTGAGGATTTTCCTGTTCCGATTGCCCAGATTGGCTCATAAGCAACAACCACTTGTGCAGCCTGATCCTTAGCCAAGCCAGCGAAAGCTGCTACAGTTTGCACCTTTACAACCTCTTTGGTTTGACCTGCTTCACGGTCTTCCAGCTTTTCGCCTACACATACGATCGGAGTCAGACCGTGGCGGAATGCCGCATGAACCTTTTTGTTTACCGTTTCGTCTGTTTCGTTGAAATATTCACGACGCTCGGAGTGTCCGATCACAACGTAGTCTACGCCCAGGTCTTTCAGCATACCGCCGCTGATTTCACCTGTAAATGCGCCATCTTCTGCAAAGTGCAGGTTTTGTGCGCCGATTTTAATAGATGTGCCTTTTACTGCTTCAACCAGAGCAGGAAGATTAGTAAATGGAGCACAAATAACGCTTTCCACTCCTGCAACCTCTGCTTTACCTTTGATCTCTTCGATGAAGGTTTTAGCTTCTGGCACGGTTTTAAACATCTTCCAGTTACCCGCGATAATCGGTGTTCTCAATGGTTTCAACTCCTAACTATTAGGTGCCCTAAAGCTATATTATGCGCTAAGCGTTTGATTACTTATCGTTAAGTGCAACAACACCCGGAAGTGCTTTGCCTTCCATAAATTCCAAAGATGCGCCGCCGCCAGTGGAAATGTGGTCCATTTTGTCAGCCAGATGGAATTTCTCAGCCGCAGCTGCAGAATCGCCGCCACCAATGATGGTGTATGCTTCCGTTGTTGCGCAAGCTTCCGCTACTTCACGAGTACCGCCAGCGAAAGGTTCGATTTCAAATACACCCATTGGTCCATTCCAAACAACCAATTTGGAGTTTTTGATTACATCTGCATAGATTTTACGAGATTTTGGTCCGATATCCACGCCTTCCCAATCTGCAGGAATACCGTCGATGTCCACAATGTTTGTGTTCGCTGTAGCGCTGAAATCGTCAGAAATAACAACATCTACTGGAAGATAGAAGTTTTTGCCGAGCTTCTTCGCTTTTTCGATAAATCCAAGAGCTACGTCCAGTTTGGACTCATCCAACAGGGATTGACCCACTTCATGACCTTGAGCTTTAAAAAATGTATAAGCCAAGCCGCCGCCAATAATTACGTTATCTGCAATGTTCAGCAGGTTGTCGATCACGTCGATTTTGTCTTTTACTTTGGAACCGCCGATAATGGCTGTAAAAGGACGGTCTGGGTTTGAAAGAGCTTTACCGATTACAGACAGTTCTTTCTCCATCAGCAAGCCGGAAACAGCCGGAAGAAGATGCGCGATACCTTCTGTGGAAGCATGAGCACGGTGTGCTGCGCCAAAAGCGTCATTTACGAAAATGTCAGCCAGCTCAGCAAATTGCTTTGCCAGTTCAGGATCATTTTTCTCTTCTCCTGGATAGAAGCGTACATTTTCAAGCAACAGCACGTCACCGTTTTGCAGTTCAGCCACTTTTGCTTTAACAGCCTCACCAACTGCTTCGTCCACTTTAACAACAGGCTTTTTGAGCAGCTCAGACAAACGCACGCCAGCAGGAGTCAGACGCATGGATTCAACGACCTGACCTTTTGGACGTCCAAAGTGACTCGCCAGGATAACTTTTGCACCTTTTTCAATCAGGTAGTTAATTGTTGGCAAGGTTTCACGAATACGCTTGTCATCCGTAATTTTACCGTCCTCAACCGGAACGTTAAAATCTACACGAACAAACACCCGTTTTCCATTCAGTTCTATATCACGTACGCTCTTTTTGTTCATCTCCATATTCCTCCGCACCCTTTTAATTTTACGAAACAGGAATTTAAGGCACATTTTGATATATAAAGAGCGGAAACAATAACTGCTGTTTCCGCTCTATGATGTTGCTCGATAAGGAATTCTTATTTAGCCAATTTAGCGAAGTATTCCAACGTACGGATCAATTGTGCAGTGTAGGACATTTCATTGTCATACCAAGCTACAGTTTTAACCAGTTGTTTGTCGCCAACAGTCAGGACTTTAGTTTGAGTTGCATCAAACAAAGAACCGAAAGTCAGACCTTTGATGTCAGAAGAAACGATTTGATCTTCAGTGTATCCGTAAGTTTCAGGATCGGAAGCTTCTTTCATCGCTGCGTTGATTTCTTCAGCAGTTACGGTTTTCTCCAGAACTGTTACCAGCTCAGTCAGGGAACCTGTTGGTACTGGAACACGTTGAGCCGCGCCATCCAGTTTACCTTTCAACTCAGGGATAACCAGACCGATTGCTTTAGCAGCACCAGTTGTGTTAGGGATGATGTTTTCAGCTGCTGCGCGAGCACGACGGAAGTCACCTTTAGCATGTGGAGCATCCAAAGTGTTTTGGTCGCCAGTGTAAGCGTGAATTGTAGTCATCAAGCCTTCAACGATACCAAATTTGTCTTGCAGTGTTTTAGCCATAGGAGCCAGGCAGTTTGTTGTGCAAGAAGCACCGGAAATTACAGTTTCAGTTCCGTCCAGAATTTCATGGTTAACGTTGTAAACGACAGTTTTCATGTCGCCAGTAGCTGGAGCAGAGATAACAACTTTTTTAGCGCCGCCTTTCAAATGTTTCTCAGCAGCTTCTTTAGTTGTGAAGAAACCTGTGCATTCCAGAACGATGTCTACACCCAGGTCTCCCCAAGGCAGTTCTTCAGGGTTGCGGTTAGCCAGAACTTTAACTTCTTTACCGTTTACTTTGAAGAAGCCGTCATGTACTTCTACTTGTCCTTGGAAAGTACCTTGTGTTGTATCATATTTCAACAGATGTGCCAGCATTTTGGAATCTGTCAAGTCGTTGATTGCTACTACTTCAATACCTTCCACGTCTTGAATTCGGCGGAAAGCAAGGCGTCCAATACGTCCGAAACCGTTAATACCAACTTTAACTGTCATGAGTGAGTTCCTCCCAAAGTTCGTTTAGTTTATATATTCAAGACAGACCCGAAAGCCCGTCAAGACAACACAATTAATCAATCCATATTAACCTTTTAAATAACGGCTTACAATCTCGACAGCAGCGCCTTCGTCGGTGACAAGAATGTCTTCTTGCCCGAAGCGCAATACTGCATGAATAGCAGCCGCCTTGCTCTTGCCTCCAGCTACACCTAGCACCGTCTCCGTACGCCCAATGTCCTCCAAGCGGAGTCCAAGCGTCAGCATTCTGTGAACAACGACGCCGTCTTCGTTAAAATAATAACCAAACGATTCGGCAACCGCGCCTTCACTGCTGATCTGGGCAAAGGTTTCGGGGTCAAGCTTGCGTCTGTGGGCCATCGCTATGGCGTTGCCTATCCCGTGAATGATGATACGGCTCTCTCGAATCAGGCTTAATATATCCTGAATATTCGTATCCTCAAGCAAGGAGTTGTAAGCATGATTGCTGAGCAAATCCGGTACATGGAGCAGACGGTATTGAGCGCCGACTTTGCGAGCCATCGTGGAAGCAATAGTGTTAGCCTGCATTTCCATGCTCTCTCCCAAACCCCCGCGTGCCGGTACAAACCATCCGCCCTTAAGCGGGCCGTTAGCAGGTAATGTCAGTTGTTCCGCCACATCTGCAATTGTCGTGCCACCTGTTACAGCGACAACATCCTCGTCATCCATAACACTCAGCAGCGCCTTTGCACCAGCACGGCCCAGCTCCTGCTTCGCTAACGGTGAAGCATCCGAATCCCCTGGAACGACAACCACTTTCTCCAAACCATAGGCTTGACGAATCTGATCCTCCAATTGGGACAGGCCGAACAAGTCGTTCGCAATCGGCTCCAGCTGTTCCAGCAGATCCAGTCCTGCTTTGCTCACCTTCATGCCCACACTCTCAATCTCAATTAGCCCTTGGGCTTTAAGGAGATCGGTTTCGGCGCGCAGCACGCGCTCGGTCATATCCAGTGAAGCTGCCAGTGTTCTGCGTCCAATAACATCGGACAGCATGATCTGATGCAGGATCGTGTACCTTTTTTTCAAAACATCCATGAGGTCGGGCAGAAGCTGCTTCTGTATTTCTAATATCTTTCGCATGCTTTCCACTCCCGCACACTTCTAAGTTCTGTCTCTAAGCTATATCTCTGATTGGTCTTAAAACGTCCCGGGATAACTTTTTAAGTCCCACGTATATCTTAACCAATATTTGCTCCACATGCAAGTCTATCTGATCCTATATTTCTCAACTTTTTATGTGAATATGCGCACATAATAAAAGCTTGCAATTCAATGCCGTATATCATATAATCATCTTTGTTTCCAATTATCTGTGCGCCCGTGGTCCAACGGATATGACGTAGGCCTCCGGAGCCTGAGATCGAGGTTCGATTCCTCGCGGGCGCGCCATTTTAAATGAATGCTTTAATGCTTCTATATCATGTTTTAACCAATAAGAGCGCTGAGGGCTCTTTTTTTTGACCATTAGTTTGACTTTCTTTGACTTTTTGTTTGAAATTGTTTATCATGTGGTTAATACGGTAACAGTTTATAAAGTAGGGGCATGTAGATCGGCATGTCCACCAAATCCATTAACGATATTTAAGGGAGGTTTTTTGACGTGAGCTATGTTCCTATGGTAGTAGAGCAAAGTAACCGCGGCGAACGCGCCTATGACATTTATTCCAGACTGTTGAAGGATCGCATTATTTTGTTGGGCTCGGACGTCAATGACGTTGTAGCCAACTCTATTATTGCGCAAATGCTGTTTTTGGCTGCCGAAGATCCTGAAAAAGATATTCACTTGTATATTAACAGTCCTGGCGGTTCCATTACAGCCGGTATGGCCATTTTCGATACGATGCAATTCATTAAACCTGACGTGTCTACGATTTGTGTAGGTATGGCTGCTTCCATGGGTGCGTTCTTGCTGAACGCAGGTGCCAAAGGCAAACGTTTTGCTTTGCCGAACAGTGAAATTATGATTCACCAACCATTGGGTGGTGCACAAGGTCAGGCAACGGATATCGAAATCCGCGCTCGTCGCATTCTGAAAATGCGTGACAAATTGAACCGCATTCTCGCAGATCGCACAGGCCAGCCACTGGAACGCATTGAAAAAGACACAGACCGTGACTATTTCATGTCCGCTGATGATGCCAAGGAATACGGTATTATTGATAAAGTGCTAACCAGCTCTTCTCCAGACGGTGTATAAGAGAGGAAATTCATCGCTCGATAGCTGGTAAACGAAAAAGCTGCCCCGGATGTTCGTATCCGGTAGGCAGCTTTTTTGCTTTACTGTCCTGCAAAGGGCTTTCCGCCCTGAGGCAGCAATTGGGCAAACGAGTAGGTGAACTCTGGAATTCCATACGCGTATGGCGCATAATCATACAAACTAAACACGATTGTTATTCCACTGTTGGTCACATAAAAGTCCTGATCTGCCGCCAGCTCTTTAAATTTACCGAAAGCTTCGCCAGATTGAAGCGCATCAATTTTCTTCTTCAAATCAGCATTGAGGAACTTTTTGTAGTTCGGATTTGCCTTCAATACATCAGATAATTGCAGCAGTTTACCATCAGCAAGCGAGAACGTATATCCCTTACGTGCCGTCATGCCATGTGCGCCGCCTGTATACGAGTAATCCTGCATAATCACACTCAAAATACCATCCTTGTTATAGGCAACCGCAAAATCATTCCCAAACTCATACGGTCTTTCTGTTGTAGCCTCTCCCTCAGCCATCATCTTTTTGCCTGCTGCTAATACTCTGTCTGCTTGCTTTTTAAGCACACTGTTAATGGCCTGTTGAGCCTCAGGATTCAGCTGGCTGCCGCTGATTTGCGGGTACTTAATCTTGTAGGACACCTTCGCATTACTCGAAGCGGAAAGTGATTGGGACGCAATTTTGATTGGATTTAGCTGGCTTTTACTCAACGTTACTGTTTTTTGGGCTGCATTCCACTGTGCATCGATACCCAGATAGTCTTTCAACAGACCCATAGGAATGTATAGCTTCCCGGCAATCTGTTTGGCGTCCATGTTGCGCGTGCCGATTCCGTTCACATTGACATAGGTATCCGAGAAAGAAGAAATGATGTAAAGCTTGTTGTACCCGCTGCCTACGGTATATGTCGCTGTTTTGGCATCATAGCTCACCGAAATTCCCAGACTGTCGCGCAGTGCTGCTACTGGAATCAGTGTGCTTCCGTTTACCTGAACTCCTTTGGTCGCCAAGGTTTTGCCGTCCCATTGAATGGAGATTCCCGGTTGCTGTGGCGTAGCTTGCTGTTTGGTCAATGCTGCCTCAATATAAGAAACGGGAATAACTGCGGTTCCTACTAAAATTCCTGCTGCCAGGAGAGCGGAGCCCCATTTCTTCGTATGCTTGTTCATCGTAAGTATTCCTCCTGTGGTGGATCTGTATTATCTATGTGTTTTGATTGCTTTTCTTATTATATCTGTACCCTATTATATGTGGTTTACAATCTGTACACCCTCCGATTTCAATCTATACACCTAACACCCCTTAGCTATGACAGACTCATTACAAAATGGTTTCGATATACAAACAAAGCCAGCAAGCCAACCTGCACATGATGCAAGCCGCTTGTGGCTTCGTTTAACGTACTGTATTAGTTCATTTCGTATTGGGCCGATACCTGAACCTTCACTGTCACTTGACCAGACTGTATCTCTGTTCCATTCCCTGCGTCCAAAAGAGACTTGCTCATAGCAGTCTCACGTTGTGTGAATACTTGGGCTTCTCCGCCATCTACCGTCACATTTACCAAGCCTCCCAACCCACGTTTGGCTGCCTTTGCTACAGCACTGGCTTTAGATTGAGCGTTACTGAGCGCCTTGGCAATCGCTTCTTCTTCGTAGGTGGAAGGGTCTTCTACTGAAAAGCGTACATTATCCACGTTGTTCGCCCCGGAATTTGTAGCCTCATCCAGCAGTTGACCGATTTTATCCAGATCACGGTATTTAACGGAAAGTGTATGGTTGGCAATGAAGCCTTTGAGCTTCTGACCTTCTTTATCGTTGTAGATATAGTTAGGCTGCACGTAGAACTGGCTAGTCTGAATGTCGTCTGCACTAATGCTCCATTTTTCTTTCAGCAATTGTGTAACCTTGTTTATTTTCGTGGCATTGGCTTTTTGAGCAGCGGCCGCTGTATTTCCTTCCGATTGCACACCGATGGAAAGATAAGCAATATCGGGCTTAGCCAGTATTTCACCGCTTCCGCTCACATTTATTACACTATTCACCGTCGCGGCTGTTGATGCGGCATAAGCACGATCTGCTCCTGTCCACAATCCTCCAGCTACTCCCCCGGCCAATAATGCTCCTGTGAGAACTGCTGTACTTACTATTTTTGTCCAATGTCTCATCGTATCCAACCTCTTTCTTGAAAATGTTTGTATCTTCCAGACGGAAAGGACGAAAAAAGGTTGCAGTCAAGCATTCGCATTCCAAAATAAAGGATCAGCACGGAATATAAATTAGGTGTAGGTTGGACTAATTCCAGTTGGCATATTCAACAAAACGTTACTTATAGAGCTTTACAAAGATAAACAGCTTTTCGGAAAAACATCTAATTTTTTTACGGATATAAAAAAAGCCCCGAGGGGCTTTTCACGAAAGAGCGTATACCGTATCACAAATATAAACAGTCGCTTACTGGTTTTCCAGCTCTACTTTACTAACCAGACTTACTAAAGCGTTTACAGCCTGTTCGGCGTCCGCACCTTCAGCACTAATATTAATTTCAGTACCTGTACTGATGGCAAGACTCATAATACCCATGATGCTCTTGGCATTAACCTTTTTGTCTTCTTTTTCCACAAAAATCTCAGATGAATATTTATTCGCTTCCTGTACGAATAACGCAGCAGGTCTGGCGTGCAGTCCTGTTTTCAAGCGTACGACTACCGGATGTTTTGACATGTCAGCTTACCCCCTCATCAAATAAATCTGGACACTACTTACTCCATTTTATTTATCACATTATAACATTAACCTGGGACAGACACTAGAAAAAAAACTAATTAAAGCGGCAAAAAGCCCCAAGGACATTCTTTTTTACGGAATCAGGCCATTTTCTCCCCTGATTTTGTCCGCCATCTCGTCAATTTTGCGAAGACGGTGATTTACACCGGATTTACTAACGACCCCTTTGAGCATTTCCCCGACTTCTTTCAAGTTCAAATCAGGATGGGCCAGTCTGATTTCCGCCACTTCACGCAGCTTGTCCGGCAAGGTCTCCAGACCAACTTCCCTCTCCAGCAGCTTGATGTTCTCAATTTGCCGAACTGCAGCGCCGATCGTCTTGTTCAAATTGGCTGTTTCGCAATTGACAATACGATTTACGGAGTTGCGCATATCGCGCATAATACGTACATCCTCGAATTTGAACAAGGCTTGATGCGCTCCAATGATGCTGAGCAGTTCAATGATCTTCTCGCCTTCCTTGATGTAGAGAATAAACCCTTTTTTTCTCTCAATACAGCGGGCATTCAGATGAAACTCATTCGCAAGATCTACCAGGGCCTGACAATGCTCCTCATACATCGAGGAAATCTCAAGATGGTAAGATGATCCCTCCGGGTTGTTTACAGAGCCACCAGCCATAAAGGCGCCCCGCAGATAAGCCCGCTTACAACAGTTTTTCCGAATGATCTCCCGATTAATCCCGTCCGTGAACAAGAAGCCTTCTGATACGATGTACAAATCCTTCAGCAGCTCTTGTACACCGTTAGGAATACGGACAATGTACACATTGTTTTTTTTCAAGCGCATTTTTTTCCGTACAAGCAGTTCAATGTGAAGCTGAAAATGCTTTTTGATCAAGGAGTAAATCCGCCTTGCAATCGCGGCATTTTCTGTGGACACGTCCAATATCACCCTTTTATTCGACAGTTGCACGGATCCGAGCATACGTATAAGCGCAGACAGCTCCGCTTTTTCACAGCAGGGCTGACTTTCAATCATTGTAAGCTCTTTTTTCGTTTGTGCCGCAAAGGACAAGGGACTCACCTCCTTCTTAATATCCAGTTTTGTACTAATTGATAAATGTGCTGGCTTAGTTTGTCTGCATCATGCCGTAAATACGTGCGGAACAGAACTAACGTATCTGCCACTACTTTATATCCCCGGTCATTCAGTTCGCCCATGTCGACTTGAACTGGCTTGGCTCCCTGCTCGGCATACATTTCCTGCACTTGAGGCGGGATTTCCCCGTTATTCACAATGACATAGTCGAAGAGATGGTGGCCTACATGCTCGTAAATAGCCTGCAGGTGATCTCCCACCGTATAGCCATCGGTTTCACCCGGCTGGGTCATGACATTGCAGACAAATATTTTGATAGCATCGGATTTCACTACAGCCTCAGCGAGCTTGGGTACGAGCAGATTGGGTAAAATACTGGTATACAAACTTCCGGGGCCAATCAGAATCGCATCGGCTTCATTAATGGCCTCTACAGCCTCAGGCAACGGCTCCACGTGAGTCGGTTCAAGAAAAACACGTTTGATTCTGCCGCCCGCTTCCGGGATTTTGGACTCCCCGGTAACAACCGTGCCATCCTCCATTTCGGCACTTAACACAACACCTTCTTCGGCTGCCGGCAGTACACGCCCCCGGACAGCAAACACACGGCTAAGCTCACGCACCGCCGTTACAAAATCACCTGATATATCGGTCATCGCTGCCAAAATCAGATTGCCCAAACTATGGCCTGATAATCCTGATCCTGCACCGAAACGGTATTTTAGCATATCTGACATCACTGGTTCTACGTCAGCCAAGGCAGTCAGCACATTGCGGATGTCCCCTGGAGGGGGCATCTGCAGCTCACTGCGCAATATCCCGGAGCTTCCGCCATCGTCAGCGACTGTAACAATAGCCGTAATATCCAGTGGCTTTTGCTTCAAGCCCCGCAGCATGACAGACAAGCCGGTTCCCCCGCCCATAACAACAATACGCGGGCGCTCCCGTTGTGATCCGGTCTCTTTCATCATTTCACCTCATTAGTGCCGGTCCCGATCAGCATCCCGATGCGAAACAGAAACGGACTCTGTCTCGCTGGCACCCAGCATTTTTCCTAAATATTCCGATATCGCAACAGAACGATGCTTACCGCCGGTACAGCCAATACCGATAATCACCTGACTCTTGCCTTCTTTACGGTATTGTGGAATCAAAAAATGCAACATATCCAGCAGCTTGGTCAGGAAAGCCTGAGTCTCAGGCCATTTCATAACATAATCATATACATCGCTATCCTGTCCCGTATGGGGGCGAAGCTGGTCCACATAGTGAGGATTGGGTAGGAAGCGCACATCGAATACAAGATCGGCATCAATGGGAATACCATATTTAAAGCCAAAAGAAGTAATATTCACGGAAAGCATGCTGCTCTCCAGATGTGAAAATCTCGAAATAATCCTGGCCTTTAAGGTTGCGGGCTTCATCGTGCTTGTATCAATAACCTCAGAAGCCGAGCTTTTCAGCTCCTCCAGCATTTTGCGCTCCAGTCGGATTCCATCCAAAGGCATACCGTCTGGAGCAAGCGGATGACGTCGACGGCTTTCCTTGTAGCGTTGCACGAGAACGCCATCGTTGGCATTTAAGAATAGAATTTCACAATGAATCGTAAAATGTTCTTTAATATAATTCAATGATTCCGATAAGGCAGTGAAGAATTCTCGGCCACGCAAATCAATGACGAGCGCCACTTTACCTATTTTTCCGTTGGACTGCTCGATTAACTCAGCGAATTTGGGAATCAGCACAGGGGGCAAATTATCAACGCAAAAGAAGCCCAAGTCTTCCAGGCTCTGCACCGCAATGGTCTTCCCTGCACCTGACATCCCCGTAATAATAATGAGCGTTGCCCACGGCGCAGCATTTTTTAGGTTGTCTGTCATATGGACTTCCCTCTCCTTTTGCTTCTTCGCTCTATGTCAGTACCTGTATATCAGCAGCCTGTAAATCAGGAACGCAACAGCAAGCCTGCAGCCCCTACGATACCTGCGTCATTGCCCAGCACTGCCGGAACAATCGATACTCCTTGCTGAAGTGGCTCAGGTGCCAGCTTAGTGTATACGCGGCGCATCTCTTCAAACAAAAAGTCGCCAGCTTTGGAAACACCGCCGCCTATAATAAACAACTCCGGATTGAGCACTGCTGCCACGGCTGCCATAGATTTCCCCAAATAAAAAGCAGCCCGGTTCACGATACGTAGCGCGACCTCATCACCGGCTTTAGCAGCATTAAATACTTCTCTAGCAGCAATTTGATCCTCCAGTGCCAGAGAAGTACGATCGCCACGTTCCACAGCGTCTTTTGCCATACGGATAATGCCTGTTGCAGAAGATACGGTTTCTAGACAACCCATTTTGCCGCATCCACACTGGATAGCCTCCAGATCAGGCACGACACTCATATGCCCAATTTCTCCGGCCATACCCGAGAATCCCTGATATATTTTACCATTAATAATAATGCCGCCGCCAACACCCGTACCCAGGGTATAGCATACACAGTTATCTATGCCTTTGCCCGCTCCGGCCCATGCTTCACCAAGTGCGGCAACGTTAGCGTCATTGTCTATTTTTACAGGCTTACCGATTCGTTCCTCCAAAAGCGCACGGATCGGTACATCACGAAAGCCAATATTGGGAGCGAGGACAATAATACCATTGCGAACATTCGTAAAACCCGCAACGCCAGCACCGACACCCATCAGTTGATCCCATTCATAGGGGGATTGCTCAACAATGTGCCGCACATATTTTTCGATATTGCTGATTACAACATCTACGCCCTTATCGGTTTCGGTTGGTCCCTCATAAGTGTGCAAAAGCTGCCCGTTTTCATTACAAATGCCGACTTTAATCGCTGTACCGCCCAGATCGACACCCACATAGATACTTTCAGACATGTTTCAAGCCACCTTTATGTTTACTTAAAAACCTTGTATGAAACATATGATTAAAATCTTGACTTCATAATAGTAATCCTACGTTCCAACTATAATTGAAGCCCCCGTTACGGTCAAGGACACTTACCTATTGAAAAATGTACGATTAGCGGAACTTTTGCCCTTACTTTATCCATAAAAAGGAAAATGCCTGTGCAAATGCAACAGGCCTCTCTTCCTCAACATCGAAATATCGCTTTATAACAGGGCTACCTTACCCCACTCTTGCCATATTGTGAGCTATAGGCTATCTTTATTGATCCAGTGTTTCGCTCCAGTCATGAACAGCGTTGCCCTCGAGATACTTCTCACAGTCCATAGCCGCCATGCAGCCCGTTCCCGCAGCCGTAATAGCCTGGCGGTAACGATTATCCTGCACGTCCCCACACGCAAAAACGCCGGGGATGTTCGTTTCCGTCGTGCCTGGCTTCACTTGAATATAGCCGTGATCGTCTGTATGGATTTGACCGTTCAGGAAGCTTGTGTTTGGTGTATGTCCAATCGCTACGAACACACCATCCGCCTCAATCAACTCATCCTGATTGTTTTCATTATTGTGTACCTTCAAGCCCTTTAATCCGGTTTCACCTGTTACGACCTCCAGAGGAGTCCGGTTTAATGCCCAGTGTACTTTTTCATTCTCGCGTGCACGGTCTTGCATAATTTTGGATGCCCGCAGCTCATCACGACGATGAACCAAGGTTACACTGGAAGCAAACCGGGTCAAGAAGCTTGCTTCCTCCATCGCCGAATCGCCGCCGCCGACCACGACAATCTTTTTCCCGCGGAAAAAGAAGCCGTCGCAGGTTGCGCACGTGCTAACTCCGCGCCCTACATTATCCTGTTCACCTGGAATACCAAGATATTTGGCAGACGCGCCTGTAGCAATAATAACCGACTCCGCCTCAATGATGCCTTTACCCTCTACCTTCACTTTAAAAGGGCGCTTGCTGAAATCCACTTCCTCTACCCAACCGGAAGTAAATTCAGCGCCAAAACGTTCAGCCTGCTTGCGCATGTTATCCATCAATTCAGGACCAAGGATACCTTGCTCAAAACCCGGGAAATTTTCAATTTCGGTCGTCGTGGTAAGCTGCCCGCCGGGCTGCATTCCCTCAATGATCAGCGGATTCATGTTAGCGCGCGCCAAATAAATAGCGGCTGTATAGCCTGCGGGACCTGTACCAATAATTATGGATTTATACATACGTTTGTTGCCTCCTTTAAGTGATGTTTGAAGCAGGTCTCAGACCTGCTTTTTAAACGTGGAGAGCGGCTGCTTCAGCTTCTGTTTGATACCACACACACTGTCAATCTGGCGTGCATAGCGGCTTACGGTCGACACAGAAATACCGTAACGGTCGGCTACTTCTTGATAGGTGACTGAATGATGATGCATTTTGGCTGTCAAATATTCCAGCGCTGCTGCCCATCCCTCAGTATGCTGAATCATCGGCACTTCTGGAGCTAGTCGATCCAAATACTCCAGCCAAAGCGACCGCAAATCGTGCTGCATGGCCAGATCTGACGGCTTGCTCATGACGGTCAGCACCTTATCGAGCACTGCCTGCCATTGCGGATCGACCGGAGCAGCAGATACATCGCCTTCGGTTAACAGACAATCCCTTTCAGCTTCCGATTGCTCCATCTGTTCTGCCTGAGGGGCCGTTTCCTGCACGCCATAATCTTGATCCGTCAGCTCTTGCAGCACCTGCAAGGCACGCTGTTTCAGCTCACCCTCCTGATCCGGGTCATCTACAAATGACTCCAGTGCCTGGCGCACCTCATCATCACCGATCAGACTCAGCGCCTGAATGACCTGAAGTTGAGTTGCCCGATCTCCGTGGCGCAAAGCCCAGAAGAAGGATGACCGTATAAGCGGGTCCTTCTTCATGCTGTCAGGCACTTGATCAGCGCCGAACTTCTCCCACATGCGGAATTGCTCCTCAAAAGGGAGATGATAATGGTAGCTGAGCACTTGTAGCGGTGTGCCCTCCTGCTGGAGTTCCTCCAGCCGGGACAGGAAAAAGCGCGGAACTTCCGAGGAAGCACCCTGCTTTTGCAAATGACTCCACAACCGCCGGGCTTCTGCATATCTTCCTGTGTTGCTGGCAGCTACTGCCGTGTAATGGTACAAAGAAGCGTCCGCACTGTTCTCTCCCGTGCCATGCAGCAATCTGCGAAAATGTCTATACGCCTCCTCGTGGCGTCCAAGAATGCCCATGGTGGTTGCCAGCTTGAACACCTGCTCCTCCTGAAACGGTATGGTGACCGCCAAGGTTTGAACCAAGCGATCCAATTCCGGGCCGCCTCCCTCATGCTGATAAAAGATCGCCAGGTTGCACAACGCGTGCAAATTGCCCGGCTCATCCTCCAGCACTCGAAGAATGACCGTTTTGGCATTTTGGAATAATCCCATGTAGTAATAGGCGAGCGCCAGATTATTTCGCGCAGCGAACATATCGGGCTGTTCCTCCGAAATTTGCTTGAGCAATTGGGCTGCCTGAGCGAATTTCCCTTCCTCCAGCAGGACGCGGGCCTGATCATGCTCGACCACTCCCTGCCGGGCCTTAATGCGGTTCAGCTTGGTTGGACGGTCCAGCTCATAATAGAGCAGTTCCATCATTTCCTCGGCCTCATCCAGAAACTGTCCTTCTTCGTCCTCCTCCAGGTACGTGACTAAAGCTTTCTCCGCTTCTTCAAATTGCTCCATATTAGCGTAATTATTCGCCATATAGAAATAACACTCTGTCATCGACGGATCTACGTCGCTCAGAACAGAGGACAGGATCTCGTTCGAGCCTGCATAATCCCCCATCTCTGATAATATACCCGCCATATTGCAATGATTCACCGGATTATCCGGTTCATATTCAACGGCTTTACGAAAATATTTCAATGCCTTGTCATAATGATTGCGGTCCAGCGAGCGCACAGCTTTCTCAAAAAAGAAAGATGCGTCGAAACGCAAAGCAATAATCTTAGGGCTAGGTTGTTCCGATGCTCGCAGATGTTTCCCTTTCATAAATAACCAAGGCACCTCCTTTAAATATAGCTAGCATGTTCATACCCTTCAGTATACCACAACTTCAAAACGACTTGACAGTCAGTCGTTCCGCATTATGCAGGATTGTTTTCCAATAAATACACACTGATAGATACATATAAGAGGATATGCCAATAGCCGAACGCGTTTTCCTCTTTAAAAGGCACGTTCGGCTAGTCAATGGATATATATTGGGACCCAATAAATATGGATATTAAAGCGTAAGCGGTACTAGCGTACGCTCGCGATGCTGAAATACCGCAAGCTCGCGATAGCCGACCTCATATAGAAGAGCACGCGCCTTCTCCAAATGCTCGGACAGCTTCGCCGGATCATGGGCATCCGAGCCGACGGTCAGCGGGATACCTAGCGATAATGCCTCCTCCAGCATGCGGCGGCTTGGGAACATCTCCGCACAGGGCTTGGATAGCCCTGATGCATTCAGTTCCATTGCCCGCCCGCTGTGGGCCACGGCTGAGAGTGCGGAGCGCTCCAGCTCACGTAGCTCCTCCTCTTCCTCCGGCTTCGGATGATGGCCGAAGCGCTTTATGACATCCAAATGACCCATGATGTCATATAAGCCGGTAGCTGCCGCCTTGGAAACCGCATCGTAATACGTACGGTATACCTCCAGCACGTTTTTGCCTTCCCAATGATGTACCTGACGGAAGTCCGTGACATCCCATTCACCGAGAAAGTGAACGGAACCAATCACATAATCCCACGGATACGCGCTAATAATCTCTTCGATTTCCCGTTCCCAACCCTCAATGTAGTCACCTTCCAGGCCGACACGTATATCAATCTGCCCTTTATAGCGGTCCTTCAGTTCCAGACACTCTTCCACATATCGGGGCAGCTCCTCCATAGGCATTGCCATTTCCGGGTAATAGTCGGCTGGTTTTACATGCAGTAAGGGCATGTGATCTGATAAGCCAAGCTGATCCAGTCCCAATCGAATCCCCTGCTGCACATACTCTTCCAGACTTCCTATCGCGTGACCGCAACGGGCATGATGCGTATGATAGTCAATTTTCATGCAGCCCTCGCCCCTTTCTGCACTAAAACACCCATTTAATCTCGACGAGGACGCTCATGGCGACGATTCAGCTCAGACAGCACATCATCCAGCGGTAGCTTCCGCTCCTGCAACAGCACCAGCAGATGATAAACCAAATCGCTGACCTCCAGACGCAGTTCCTCATTATCTTTATTTTTGGCAGCAATGATCGTCTCGGATGCTTCTTCGCCAACTTTTTTCAGGATTTTGTCTACTCCTTTATCAAAGAGATAGGTCGTATAGGCTCCTTCGGGACGTGTCACCTCACGTTCCTTAATGATCGCCTCCAGCTGGGCGAGCACCTCAAAGCGGTCTGCTGTAGCCCTTACAGTGCCGTCCGTTTGGGTAGCCGACGCCTGAACTGCATGCCCGGCAGCAGATGCTACAGCCGTTCCCGGCGCAGAAATCTCGCGGGAGAAACAGCTCGTTGCTCCTGTATGACAGGCAGGACCGTTGGGAGTGACGCGTACAAGCAGAGCATCACCGTCACAATCCAGCTGGATGGAGGAGATTTTTTGCGTATTCCCGGAGGTTGCCCCCTTGTGCCACAGCTCCTGTCTGGAACGAGACCAAAACCAGGTCTCTCCCGATTCCAGAGATAGCTTCAGCGACTCGCGGTTCATGTAGGCCAAGGTCAGCACCTGAAGCGTAGCAGCATCCTGGACAATGGCTGAGACAAGCCCCGCTTCATTCCAGCGAATATTTTCCAATATCTGCTCCAGAGATAGCTGCTGGTTTAATTCGTTGCTCATCGTATCTCCACTCCTCTGCGCTTTAAATCCCGTTTTAGCTCAGGGATTCCTATTTCTTTATAGTGAAAAATCGTTGCCGCCAATCCAGCATCCGCCTTGCCCGTCGTAAACACGTCATAAAAATGCTCCTGCTTGCCAGCTCCACCGGACGCAATGACCGGAATCCCCACCGTATCCGACACCGCAGCAGTGAGTGGCAGGTCAAATCCATCCTTGGTTCCGTCCGCATTCATGCTGGTCAGCAGAATTTCTCCAGCCCCCAGCTGTTCAGCCTCCTTGGCCCAGGCCAAGGCACGGATACCAGATGGCGTGCGGCCTCCGTGCGTATATACTTCCCACTCGCCCCACGCCTCATTGTACTTGGCATCAATCGCAACAACGATGCATTGTGAACCAAAGCTGCGTGCACCCTCCGCAATCAGCTGAGGGTTACGCACAGCCGCCGTATTCACGCCAATTTTATCGGCCCCGGCACGCAAAATGCGTTTCATATCATCGACATGGGAAATCCCGCCGCCAACCGTGAAGGGAATAGCGATCTCCCCGGCTGTCTGGCGAACGACCGCCTCCATAGTGGCACGACCTTCCACCGATGCGGAAATATCCAGAAATACAATCTCATCCGCACCTTCCCGGTCATACAGCGCCGCCAGCTCCACCGGATCGCCAGCATCGCGCAGATTCACAAAATTGACGCCCTTGACCACCCTGCCATCCTTTACATCCAGACAGGGAATAATACGTTTAGCCAGCATGTTTACTCCCCCTATGCCTTCGCTACAGCTTGTACGGCGACCTGCAAGTCAATGCTTCCCGTATACAATGCCTTACCCACAATGGCACCGCCTACACCTGCTTGTGCATACGTGCTCAGTGTGATCAGGTCATCCATCTGACTGACACCCCCGGAAGCAATTACGGTACGTCCACTGCTTTTTGCGAGCGCTACGATTGCCTCCACATTTGGGCCCTGCATCATTCCATCTCGGGAAATGTCTGTAAAGATGAACGTCTGCGCCCCCTTGGCGGCCAGCTCAGCGGCCAGTTCATCCGCGCGTACCTCCGAGGTCTCGAGCCACCCGCGCGTAGCTACATAGCCATTTCGCGCATCCAGACCGATAGCGATCCGATCACCGTAGGCAGAGAGCACTGCTTCGGTAAAGGCGCGGTCCTCAATTGCCGCCGTGCCCAAAATCACGCGGCTCACGCCCAATGACAACAGTCGCTCCACATGCTCGCGTGTACGCAAGCCGCCACCCACCTGTACAGGCACCTGCACTGAAGAAGCGATACGCCCGATTAATTCATCGTTCACCGGTTGGCCTGCTTTAGCACCGTCCAGATCAACCAGATGAATGTAAGAGCCGCCCTTGCGCTCCCATTCCCGGGCTACCTCCACCGGGTTTTCGTTGTATATCGTCTCCTGGTTGTAATCCCCCTGTACCAACCGTACACATTTGCCATCGCGAATATCAATCGCCGGATATATCGTGAACAAAGTATGACCCCCTTGTGAGCTATTCAACATTTATAGGCCTTCACATCCATCAACGCCCAAAGCTGGCCGTACCACACTCCCGCACACTGATGCGTAATTACGCTCGCTTTGCCGCCTCCGCTAGCTCCAAAAACTGACGCAGCAGCCGCATGCCCATTTCTCCGCTCTTCTCGGGATGGAACTGCATGCCATATACATGGCCTCTGCCAACGATAGCTGTTACAGGCCCGCCGTAGTCGGTCACTGCCAGCAGGTCACTTTCAACCTCCGGCTTCGCATGATAGGAATGCACGAAATACACATGTCCTTCCTCCAGCCCTTGGAGCAACGGATGCTCTGGCTGTGTCATACGCAGACGATTCCAGCCCATATGCGGCACCTTAACACCCAAATCGGGAGCAAAGCGGACGACCTCGCCCGGTAGAATATTAAGCCCTTCATGACTGCCATATTCTTCACCACGAGTGAACAATAGCTGCATACCCAAGCAAACACCGAGCAGCGGCTGTCCAGCGCTCGCCGCCTCCTGAATAACACGATCCAATCCACTGGAACGCAAATGCTCCATCGCATCTCCGAATGCCCCTACACCCGGCAAAATCACACCGCTGGAGGAACGAATCACTTCGGGCTTTCCTGTGACTACAGCCTCATAGCCAAGACGTTCAACTGCCTTGCTCACACTATGCAGATTGCCTCTGCCGTAATCCACAACAGCAATGGACATGGACTATAGCACTCCCTTCGTTGAAGGCACTCCCGTTACCCGTGGATCAATGGAAGTCGCCTCGTCCAGCGCTCGTCCCAGTGCTTTGAACACCGCCTCGATCATATGATGGGTATTTTGCCCGTAGTGAACGATGACGTGCAGCGTCATACGGGCCTCTAATGCAAACTTCCACAGAAACTCATGCACCAGCTCCGTCGAAAAGCTCCCTACCTGCTGTGACGGATACTCCGCACGATACTCAAAATGAGGTCGGTTACTGAGATCAATGATGACCTGCGCGAGCGCCTCATCCATCGGTACAAAGACGCTGGCATAGCGCTTGATTCCTTTTTTATCACCCAGTGCTTCCAGCAAGGCTTGCCCCAGACAGATACCAATGTCCTCCACAGTATGGTGATCGTCGATGTCAACATCCCCTCTGGCCTGCACACTCAGGTCAAAGTGTCCGTGCTTCGTGAACAAATCCAGCATGTGATTTAGAAAAGGAACATCCGTTTCGATCTCGGCCTGTCCTGTCCCATCTACCGCAAAAGACAGCTGAATATCCGTTTCGTTCGTCTTTCGGCTGACGCTCCCTGTGCGTCCTGCTTCGTTATTTTCGTTCCCCATCGCCATCCACCGCCTTCTTTTCATTGTCCAATCGAACCTGTATCGCCCGTGCGTGGCCCTCCAGCCCTTCATGCCGGGCAAGCTGCATAATCGTCTCTCCATTACGCAGCAGCGCTTCCTTGCTGTAATAGATCATACTCGACTTCTTGATAAAATCATCAATATCCACCGGCGAAGAAAACCGCGCGGTTCCATTCGTCGGAATAATGTGGTTGGGCCCGGCAAAATAATCGCCTACCGGCTCCGAGCTGTACGCTCCCAGGAAAATAGCTCCCGCATTTTCAATCAGACCCACATGCTCCATCGGCTGC
>NZ_ASSB01000228.1:0-4246 GCF_000520755.1 Paenibacillus sp. 1-18 | reverse complement strand
GATGGACCGTGCTTATGGGAAACTGGAGCGTCTGGACGACTTCAAAATCCAGGGACAATCCTTTGTTATTCGGCTTCGCGACAACGTCCATTTGGAAAAAACTCATGCCCTTTCCCGTCTCCAGAAAGTAAATTCTTCTGTCATTCGGGATATCACTTGCCAGTTGGGGACACCTCAGTGTTGTTCCAAGCAACGTCATCGTGTGGTGATGTTTCGGATTTTGAAGGTCGAGAAATCCGAGTCGTTACCGATTTAATGCAGGGGTCACGGCAGAACAAATCGCACAGATGTATAAAGCTCGATGGCAGATTGAGGTCTTTTTCCGTTGGATCAAGCAACATTTGAATATTCCAACGCTGTTTGGCACCAGCGAAAATGCGGTCTATGGGCAACTCTTTTGCGCGCTCATCGTTTATGTCCTGCTTAAATGGCTATTTGATACCGCTCAAACGACGTGGCCCAAACATGCCATTCTTTCCTTTGCCCGATTTTCTCATCTTTTCTTCTGGAAAAACTACCGGTGGAATGGGTGATCCAGATCCAGCGTGTTCTTCTTCAGCGTGCCTCTAATTCTATTAATTAAATTGCTTATTTTGGTTAATCAACAGGCGTGCTGTCACAAGGATTCACCAAGCTTGTTCCTAGCATATTGTTGGTGGTGTTCTATCTAGGGAGCTTATCATTTCTAACCTTGACCCTTAAGAAAATTGATGTATCCGTTGCCTACGCGGTCTGGTCTGGAATGGGCATTGTTCTGATTGCCTGTATCGGTCTCCTTTATTTTAACGAACGCCTCTCTTTGTGAAAATTGTTGCAATTATTTTGATCATTATAGGTGTAATTACTTTGAATCTGACTAAAGATTCACAAGAAACAAAGCAAGATATACAACGGGAAAGTAAATTATAAAGATGCCGAGGTGATTAGTTGTGGATATTTTTAACAAATGTATGAGTTGGGACGAAATCAAAAAACTACGTGCTAATGATACCTACCCTTACTTTATGCCTATTCAGGAAAAAAGAGGACCAGAAGTCATTGTTCAAAATCAAAATATGATCATGCTCGGAGCTAATGACTATCTAGGTTTGTCCGGTGATGCTAGACTAACTCAGGAAGCTGTTGAGGCGATGCAGAGATACGGTACATCGACTTGCGGCTCCAGATTTCTTAGCGGGACTCTTCCTCTCCATCTTGAACTAGAAACCCAGTTAGCTGAATTTTTGAATAGAGAGAGTGCTATTGTCTTTTCTACTGGATATCAGATGAACTTGGGAGTAATCTCAGCCATTCTGGGACGCAATGATGTAGCTATTGTAGATCGCCAGGTACATGCTTCTATTGTTGACGGGGTGCAGCTCGCCTCCTGTAAGTTGCTGCGTTTTAGGCATAATGATATGAATGATCTTGAGGCTAAGCTGAATGCTGCTCCCAAGGGTGCTGGAAAACTGATCATAGTTGATGGTGTATTCAGTATGGAGGGGGATATTGCCGATCTGAAAGCCATTGCAGCCCTTAAGCAGCAGTATAACGCCCGCTTGCTGGTAGATGATGCTCATGGAATTGGCGTATTGGGTCCAAATGGACGGGGAACCGGAGAACACCTTGGAGTTGAGTCGGAAATTGATCTGATCACCGGAACGTTTAGTAAATCCTTTGGAAGCTTGGGAGGTTTTGTTGCTGGAGATACGGATATTATTGATTATATCCAACACTGGGGCCGGAGCATGATCTTTAGCACCAGTATGACCCCTGCGAGCGCGGCCGCAAGTCTGAAAGCGTTGGAAATTATTCGGCTTGAGCCAGAGCTCAGAAGCACGTTAAAAGAACATACACAGAACATGCTGACTGGGCTACAAAAACTGGGATTTGACACAGGACACAGTGAAACACCTATTATTCCGATCCATGTAAGAGGTGAATTAAAAACATTTCAGTTTTGGAATAAATTAATGAAAGCAGGTATTTATACCAACCCGGTGATTTCTCCTGCTGTTCAGGAAGGATGTGAAATTATTCGTACATCGTTAATGGCAACCCATACCCCTGAGCAACTTGATCTTACACTACATATATTTGAGCAGATCGGCAGGGAACTAGAGTTGATTGGGGGGTAGGGAGGGCCGACAAGAAAGGTCCTTATACTTTTGTAAAGGAAAGAATAATTAGATTTTTTATTCCTGCAATCGTCTATTATTTTGTTTTTAACCCGCTATGGATTTTTCTTGTAACCCCTAAGTCTTATCTAACATCTGTTGGCTTTTATAACATGTGGTTTATTATGGCCTTGTTTTATTTTATATTATTTTATGCTTTGATACGTATTTGGAGTGGAAAGTTCATTATTCAGATGAATTATCCGAACAAGGTAAGCATTTTCTATTTTATTCTGGTTGTAGGTTCTCTTAACTTCATCACAAGGTTGATATTCCCTACAAATCGTTTATATATCCATGATTTTTCCTTAGGGTATTTCCCTCAATTTTTACTGTTTTGGATGAGAATAGTTACTTATCGGAATAATTGGCTGGAGAACATAGATACTAGACTGGCCGCATTTTATTTCCGAATCTCTTTGATTTCAATAATAACCTTGCCTATTGTTTTCCTGCTGGTTGATCTGTATGGGGGCAATCTTGATGCTTTCTATGGCGGGATCACTTCGGAAGCGCTTTATTACTCTTTTTGGGAATCATTTACTTCTATAGGGATAATATTAAAACTACACCACCCGCATAGCAGGTGGTTTTTTGTTTCGCACGCTTCGCGTACTCAACGGGCTATAGCCCACATAAGAGGGGCTTGTCGCCCCTTTTTACTGTTTCTCCCATACATTTTTCAAATTAATTCTCCTTTGGTAATAACAATGGACAGCACTCAACCCTAAAGCATTTTGTTGAATGCAGGAACATATTCAAAAAATTATCCTCTAGCCTTCGTACATCAATGCATTCTTATCTCGATATATTACTACCACGCACTCCACATGCACGAGGTGCCGGTTATTGGATATGATACGTATCCAACAACCTCGAAAGCCACGCCTGTTGATTAACCAAAATAAGGTATCCAAAAGTTGAAAAAAGGCCACTCTTTCGATAAAATCGATTCCACCACAGAACCCGATTTGAAAGAGGAGACCTCATGAAAAAGTCTACCACGTTTACAAACTTTGTTCAAATTCTTCTTAAAGAAGAAGATGTGATCAGCATACTGAAAGAGTTGAACTACAAAGATACAGCACGCAAATTTACAGCACATCAGTTACTTGTATTCTTTATGCACGCAGCTTTGGGACAATGGGATGGTTATCGCTCCGGTGTCGTTAAAGCCAAAATCTGTGGACTTCAAACCGTTTGCTTTTCTACCTTCTCATCCAAAGCTAGCGAAGTACCGTATGAGCTTTTCAAGCGCCTGTTTCATTTGTTGATTTCAAGGTGTAATCGTGCAACCAAACGCCAATTGCACCTACCCAACGATCTGTTATTGGTAGACTCGACAACGATCACGGTAGGAAAAACACGTCTGCCTTGGGCGCTGTTTCATGGAGAACGCGCAGGAATCAAGCTGCATGTCGCATTCGCTGCGGCTACTGAGCAACCCGTTCAGGTCATTGAAACGATCGATCGGTACGGTTCATGATGGCCCTATCGGTGAGAAGCTTGCGGACAAGGATTACATCTTAGTAAATGACCGAGCTTACGGGAAGATCAAGCGTTTTGATCAATATGTCGCGGAGAAGCAGTATTTTGTAACCCGTATCAAAGAGAACGTAACGCTTGTGAACCCACATTCCTTAAAGAACAGGAAAGTGGAAACCTCGAACGTCATACGGGATATTACTTGTTATCTCGGAACACCTCAGTGCCAGTCGGAGCTTCGACATCGCGTCGTGATCTTTCAAGATAACAACAGATGGATAAAACAGAACCTAAATGTACCTGTTTTGTTTGGCACAACAATGAATGCCGTGTTCAATCAGCTTTTTGCCGCGTTAATGACTTACGTTATCTTGAAATGGTTATATGATCACTCAAAATCATTTGTCATCCCTTACAAGAGAATGCCCTTGATCCGTTTCGCGGAACAAATTCAGCACGATCAACTACAAATTGAATGGATCATCGCCACTACCAAAGTGTTGGAAAAACATGTCTATTTGTCAAATCTCAAAAAAACAGTTTCTGGTTAATCAGCAGGCGTGCTCGAAAGCCTCTATAAGTCTCTTTCCATGTAAATCGCTCAT
>NZ_ASSB01000227.1:0-2487 GCF_000520755.1 Paenibacillus sp. 1-18 | reverse complement strand
GACTCGCTTCCTCGAACATCCCATTCAGCTTGTCGCATATCCTGCTGTGTTGTTAGGGTATAGATATTGGTGGTAGCTACGTGGTCATGTCCAAGGATTTGCTGGATGGTTGTCAATGGAGTCGTTTTCACCAGCTTATAGCCAAGTGTATGTCTGAGCATATGTGGTGTGACCTTCACATTGATCCGATCTCCGTATTTGTTCAGAATTAGGTTAACCGCATTTCGCTCCAATGGCCCACGCTGCCCAATACATAGATATTCTGATTCCACTTGTGGCCTCATTTCAAGATACCGAGTAATGGCTTTTCGCACATCCTTATTTAATGGAATGATGCGGGAGGAGTTCCCTTTGCCAAATACCTTCAATAATCCTTTGCGTTCGCTTATTTCAATATTCTTCAGCTTGATACCAACCAATTCGCTAACCCGTATTCCTGTTCCCAGCAACAATTCAATCATACAGATATGCATCCGATTACCCATACGGTGAATTTCATTTCGCAGCTTCCACAAATCCTTTTCCGCTAACCCTTTGTATTGCCGCACAACCTTGTTTCTGACCGCTTCGATATGTATCTCTTCCTTAATATAGCCTTGTTGGTGCATCCACTGTGCAAAAACATTGATACTGGCGATCTTACGGTTGATGGTGAGTATCGCTTGATTGGTACTTTGCAGATATTTCTTGTATTCTACGCCATCCAGTTCAATCCACTGACCCAGTCCATGCTCCGTTTTCTTTTGATACCAGACTATAAACTGCAATACATCCCTAATATAGCAGGAAACCGTATTTTTACTCCGATCCTTGCTCCGTAAATATGCTTCAAATCCTTGTATATAGCCCATATTCGACCCCACCCTTCGCTTGTGTGTCACATCATAGCGTTGATGCGAGGGAAAGTCCACTCCATACATAACTTATCTTATGCACTTAGTTTAGGCAATTTTGGGGCTAATTTAGGGCTGAAACTGGCGTTTATCGATACAAATACTGACGACATAACGTTATGACTGCAAATCATTAGGCTCCACATATCCTTCCTCAATCTCTACCGTTTCTTCAATAGCTTCATAATCGGCATCCACTACATCCGCTTCGATCATATCCAGAAATAGCTGCTTCCGTTCCTGTTCCAATGCCTTCGTATTGACCAGCAGTTCACGGCGATCATTCCACTCGTTGGGTGCGCGGTTCTTCAAGTAGAAGATCATCGCTGTCGGATTGGGTGGCTGATATCGTTTTACCTTTTCGATGCGCGTCTTCTTTTTTCCATTTTTGTCCTCTTCAATGATCGTTTTTATTTCTTCATATTCATACCCTGTAGCAGCTTTCAAAAGTGAATTTTCCACGTGGGATATAGGCACAGATCTGCTCCATTTGACTAGTTCAGCCAGCATCGGATGTTTATCAATATACTCGTACCAAGTCGTTTTACCTATATCGAGTTTCCTAATAATGTCCTCTGCGTTCACGCCTTCTTCGAACCATTGCTGAATCTCCGCTAATCTAGGATATACATGGGTTTCCCACTTGGTTGGACGTTCCAATGCTTCCGCAAATTTGGGATGCTTCCTGCGATAATCGCCTAATGTCCAAATATGAATGTTCAGCCGTTTAGCAATCTCTTCATCTGTTGCTCCTTCACGTACCCAAACGGGAATATCCCTGAGCCTGGGTACAACAAATTGATCATACTTGGTTAGTATTTTAGGTTTGTTCCTTTTTGGTTTGTCATTGTTTTTGCTCATTAACTCACCTCCATCACGAAAAAAAGGGAACAGCCAACTATCGACCATTCCCCATATGTATCAGCTTACCCTTCCAATTCAGCTTCGTAAAACAACTCGATATCCTCAATTACCTTCTGAATCAGCTCATTGTCCTCCCGAGCCTCCTCAGCTCCCAGCACATTTCCCTTTTCGGCTTGCATGCCTTTTAGAAATCGAATTACCATATTCACTTTTGCCTTACCCAATTCAATCACCCTTTCGGTTTAGTCAGCACATGATACCTCTGGCCTTGCCGACTCAGCAACTACTTCTTGATAGCTATATCGCTTACTATCCCGAACCAAATATACATCACTATCGCTTCCAACTTGGGCAATATATCGCTTCACAATCACATCCACATATTTAGGGTCAAGCTCGCTTGTATAACAAATCCGATCCGTTTCCTCACAAGCAATCAACGTTGAACCTGAACCACCAAATGGATCAAACACGATATCGCCTAGCTTACTGGAATTCTTGATCGGGTAACTAATTAAGGGAATCGGCTTCATCGTGGGGTGATATTCATTACGGAAGGGGCGATCAAATTGCCACAAGGTTGTTTGCTTACGATCACTGTTCCAGTAGTGTCCACCTGTCGGCTTCCAACCGTACAATACAGGTTCGTGTATCCAATGATATTGAGAATGACCGAGTACCATTGTTTGCTTTGCCCATATACAACATTGAGATAGTTTGAATCCAGCTT
>NZ_ASSB01000226.1:0-51692 GCF_000520755.1 Paenibacillus sp. 1-18 | reverse complement strand
GGAAAAACTGCGGGGCTTTGCGGCAGGACAGGATGGAGTAGAGAATCTGTACAGAGGGCAGATAAAACGTAATAAAGATACATTGGCTACTTTAGCTGTGGATGAAGAGATGCAGGAAACGATTGAGAAATGGATTCAACGTGGAAAATATGGGAAAATTGCAGATCTATGGGCGAAAAGTTTTGCTTTTGATTGGAACAAACTCTATGGTTCGGCTAAACGGAGAAAAGTCAGCCTTCCCACCTATCCTTTTGCAAAAGAACGCTATTGGATAGATGAAATTGGTGAAAATAATGGCAATAACCGGGCGGCCCCTGCGGAGACCTCCGTGATTCATCCTCTGCTGCACCGGAATACTTCCGACCTGCTGGAGCAGAGATTTACTTCAACCTTCACGGGCAAGGAGTTTTTCCTGGAAAGCCACATTGTTAAGGGTCAGCGGGTTTTACCCGGAGTAGCGTACCTTGAGATGGCCCGGGCTGCGGTGGAGCATGGGGCAGGGGCATTGATGGAAGAGCAGTCAGGGATAAGACTAGAGAACATCGTTTGGGTACGGCCTATTATTGCGGGAACCCAATCGGTTCAAATCCACATCGGCCTCTTCCCAGAGAAAGATGGAGAGATTTCCTATGAAATCTATAGTGAACTCAAAGACAAGGAACCGATCATTTATAGTCAGGGCAATGTGGTGCTGAATGTGGTTAAAGAAATCACAACCCTGAATTTAACTGCCTTGCAGCAACAGTGCAATCAAGGAACTTTTACATCTGCCCAATGCTATGAAGCTTTCCGCGCTATAGGGTTTGATTATGGTCCGGGGCATCAAGCAATAGAGAATGTATATATGGGATCTGGTCAATTGCTGGCAAAACTATCTTTGCCTCCATCTGTTTCTGCTACGCGAGGTCAGTTTGTCATTCATCCAAGTTTGGCAGATGCTGCTTTACAGACATCAATGTGCTTAATGATGGGTTCACATGAGCTTAAGACAGCGGTACCCTTTTCTTTAGACGAAATCGAAATATTTGGAAGCAATACTGCTTCTATGTGGGCTTTTGTCAGGTACAGCAGGGGCAGCGAAGAAGGAGACAAGATCAGGAAGCTTGATGTTGACTTGTGTGATGATAACGGGAATATTTATATGAAATTGAGAGGATTTACCTCCAGAGTGTTTGAAGGTGATGCGGATTCTGAAGGAGCTTCAGTAAATACCGGTACTTTAATGCTAAAGCCCGGCTGGAATGAACAACAGGTTCTGCAAGGGGGCTTGGCACCTGTTTATGGCCAACATGTAGTTATACTTTGCGGGCAGGATGAAGCAGCCAGGGAAAAAATTGAAACTCATATAAACGGAGTTCAGTGTATGATTTTGCAGTCTCAACAGAGCAACATAGATGAACTGCTCCAGATATATACTGTAGAGATCTTTGAAAAAATTCAAAGCATTCTGAAAGAAAGACCTAAGGATATGGTGCTGATCCAGGTTGTTGTTCCTGCCAGGGAGGAGCTGCAATTTTTATCCGGTTTAACCGGTCTTCTAAAAACGGCGCAGTTGGAGAATCCGAAGCTTATAGGGCAGTTAATTGAAGTAGAATCATGGGAAGGTTCAGAAGGAATACTTGAGAAACTGAAAGAGAACAGCCGCAGCCCGGTTGATACTCGCATACGATATCAGGAAGGTAAACGGTTCGTTACGGCCTGGAGCGAAATCGAAGCTATCCGCGAAACAGCGGAACTTCCATGGAAGGATAGGGGCATATACCTAGTTACAGGTGGTGCCGGCGGCTTGGGACTTATCTTTGCCAAAGAAATTGCAAACAAAGTAAAGAATCCTACACTGATTCTCACCGGACGATCCCTGCTTGGCGCGATCAAACAGGCTAAGCTTGACGAATTAAAGGCTCTGGATGCCAGAGTTGAATACAGGCAACTGGATGTGACTCAAAGAGAGGATGTTATTGATTTCATACGAAGCGTCCAGGCGGAATTCGGAGGCATCAACGGAATCATACACAGTGCTGGTGTAATCAAAGACAATTTCATACTAAGAAAAAATAAAGCAGATCTGCTAGAGGTTCTGAAGCCTAAAGTTAGCGGGCTGTTGAATCTGGATCACGCGAGCATGGAACTGCCGCTTGATTTCTTCATTCTATTCTCATCGACAGCAGGGTGCTTTGGCAATGTAGGCCAGGCTGACTATGCTGTAGCTAATGCTTTTATGGATGCCTATGCCAGATATCGCAATACTTTAATATTATCGAAGCAACGGCAAGGTCAAACCTTATCTATCAACTGGCCACTGTGGAAAGATGGCGGCATGAGTGTCAACGCAGAAATTGAAAAAACATCGGAACAAAACAAAGGTATAGTTGCCATGCAAACCAAAACCGGAATTCAAGCTTTATATAAAGGCTTAGCTTCGGGCGAACCGCAGGTGATGGTTATTGAAGGTGATATTAGACGTTTTCAGGAAACACTCGAAAGACAGTTGCCTCTAGCGGAGGTTGTAACAACGAAGCCTGCTGTAGAAGCGACAAAAGGAGAACCTGTAATAGAACAACATTTGCTTCATGAGAAAGCTGTAAATTACTTTAAAACCCTGCTTTCATCAGTGATTAAACTGCCTCCTCACCGTATTGAGGCAGATGCCCCTATGGAAAAATACGGCATAGACTCAATCATGGCAATGGAATTGACTAATAAATTGGAAAAGCCTTTTGGTTCATTATCCAGAACATTGTTTTTTGAATATCAAAGCATTCAAGAATTAACCGGGCATTTCCTTGAATCCCATCTGGATAAATTAATAGAACTTTTAGGAATTAAAGAGAATGCCATTGAGGACGGCAAAAATTCAAAGAAAAATGTTGCTGAGCCAGAGCCTGTAAAGCAATTGTTCAATAGTCACAGAAGGCTGAGGTTTACTTCCTCACGTATGAAATCGAAGCCGGAAAAATTACCTGAGGATAATGATATTGCTATCATAGGACTTTCAGGGCGTTATCCCGGAGCAAAAAATATTCAAGAATTCTGGAATAACCTGAGGGACGGGAAGGATTGCATTACAGAAATTCCTGGTGATCGTTGGGACCACAGTCTTTACTTTGATGAGGCTAGGAACACCATTGGAAAAACATACTGTAAATGGGGAGGATTTATTGAAGACATAGATAAATTTGATCCTTTATTCTTCAATATTTCGCCAAGAGAAGCGGAAATTATAGATCCTTTGGACCGCCTGTTTCTGGAGACAGTCTGGAATGCACTGGAAACCTGCGGATATACCCGTGAGAATTTACAACGCCTGTATCAGGCTAACGTCGGAGTTTTTGCCGGTGCGATGTATCATCAATACCATTCTTTTGATTTGGACATTTCCAAAGAATCAGCAATGGCAATATCATCCTACAGCTCCATTGCAAATAGGGTTTCTCACTTTTTCAACTTTCAGGGACCGAGTGTAGCGATTGATACGATGTGTTCTTCTGCCACGATCGCCATTCATATGGCTTGTGAAAGTCTTATAAAAGGTGAATGCCAATTGGCAATAGCCGGAGGTGCTAATCTTTCCATTCACCCTAGGAAATATTTGGGATTGAGCCAGGTGCAAATGCTTGGCAGTCACACAGACAGCAGATCTTTTGGTAAGGGTGATGGTTATCTACCTTCGGAAGGTGTTGGGGTAGTGCTGTTAAAGCCGCTGTCAAAGGCAAGAATGGACGGAGACTCCATTCTGGCTGTGATTAAATCAACATCAACCAATCATGGAGGACATACTAACGGATTCTCAGTTCCTAATCCGAACGCACAGGCTCAGTTGATTGAAAATAACTTTACAAAATCAGGGATTGATCCCCGTACAGTCAGCTATGTTGAAGCTGCGGCCAATGGGTCGGCATTAGGGGATCCTATCGAAATTACTGCCTTAAATAACGCTTTTCGTAAGTTTACAACCGATCAACAGTTTTGTGTAATCGGGTCTGTAAAATCCAATATTGGGCATCCGGAGGCTGTATCGGGAATGGCACAACTGACGAAGGTTATTTTGCAATTGCAGCATAAGAAATTGGTTCCGTCCATTAAGGTAGATCCGTTAAACCCTAATATCAACCTTGATCATACTCCATTTTATCTGCAAAAAGAGTTAATAGATTGGAAAAGACCAGTAATAACGATGGACGGAGTAGAACAGGAGTATCCAAGGCGTGCAACTGTAAGTTCCTTTGGAGCAGGCGGATCGAATGCACATTTAATTATAGAAGAGTATCTGCCCGTACAGGAGGATACAGTTCCAGGCCGGGATTCATCATCCCCTGAGCAGCATTTCATTGTCTTCTCAGCCAAGAATGTGATACGGCTTCAGCTTGTTGTCCGGCAAATGCTGGAGTTCCTACAGCTTCAAGACGGACATCGCCTATCCGATATTGCCCACACACTTCAAGTAGGCCGGGAAGCAATGGAGTGCCGATTGGCAATGGTAGTAAGCAGCCGGGAAGAGTTGATCGAGGGTATGGAGGCGTACTTGAAATCCAAAACTGAAAATTTAAGAATTGATGCCTCTGTTCCTATGTATACGGGGAATTATGAAGAGAATATTTCAGCAGGAATCAGAAGCCTGCTCTCAGGAAAACTGGAGGAGGTCTTGCTGCAAGAACTTATAGCCGAGAATAACCTTGAGAAGCTGGCACTATGCTGGGTACAAGGAAGTAAAATTCCTTGGGAGCTGTTGCACAGCGGTAAAGGTGCGCGAATAGTAGCATTGCCGACCTATCCCTTTGAGAAACGGCGCTGCTGGGTAGAGCATCAAAAGGCTACAGGGCTGAGCGTTAAGCTTGAAGTGCCTGAAGAAGTCGCAAATGAGGATACCGCAACAGAATTTGAATCTCTTTCAGACCAAGTAATGGATATACTGTCCATTGTCCTGGGAATGAGTCCATCAGAACTGGATATCAATAAGCCTTTGGAGCAATACGGATTTGATTCGATATTGCTGATGTCATTATTTCAACAACTGCAATCCAGGATGGAATTCTCAGTTACTTTGGACAATTTACGTGAAAGTAGAACGGCTCAGGATATTGTGAACATTTTGAAGGAAAAAAGTGCAGGAGTACATGAGCAGACTTCGATTCCTAAGGTAACAATTATCGTTCCAAAAGATTTATCCGAATATCCGGAAATAATTCACCTCAACGAGAGCGTGCATGGGCAGCCTGTGTTCTGGTTTCACCCGGGATTGGGCGGAGTAGAATCCTATCAGGGCATTGCCCGGAATTCACAAAGGCCATTCTATGGAATTCAGGCACGTGGGTGGATGTCCGAAAGGGAGCCGCTGCAAGGGATACCCTCTATGGCTGAATACTACATTCAAATCATTCAGGCCGTGCAACCGGAAGGACCCTATGATCTGGGCGGGTATTCGCTGGGGGGAGATATTGCGTATGAAGCTACCCGGCAATTGCAAGAAATGGGGCAAAAAGTAAATACTATTGTTATGCTGGACACACTGGATAGCAATGCATTAAATGCGTTAAAAAACAGTGATAAAGATTTAATTCTGCAAACAATAAACGTCGCCCTCATTTCTGCAATGAAGCAAAAATCAGATGAGCCGCCTATGTTAATACATCGCGATGAAACCAATTTAGAATTAAGTGATGAAGTCTATTTAAATGAGCTTATTGAACTTGCAAAGAGCCGCGGATTGAATAAAACTACTGCACAATTACACAAAATGATACAAAAACATTTAGATATTCAAAAATCCTATAAATTGGATAAATTTTCCGTTTTGCCATTATTATATCCGGAAGAAGTGACATGCTACTATTTCCGTAACAAGGGCGGGAAGATTTATGGTGACCTGGAGCCCTATGCTTCTACAGTGCCTAATTTTTCACAGGCTGTAGATGGTTCAAAATACTGGGGAGACTGGGAACGGGAAATTCCAAAACTTTATATGATTGATGTGGATCCTAGCTGCCATATGACCATTTTTGATGAGCCGAATGTCTATGAAAAGATTCTTAAATTGTGTGAAAAATTATATTTTAAAAAGGTAGTTTCCGATAGGTACCTCAAGAATTTGATTGAAAATTTACAGTTAAGCGGTACTGGAAGTAAAGCTCCAGTATAATCAGTATTTAATGAATGGATTTAAGGTTCCCTAGCGGCAGAACGAGGGCCAGATAGGCTTTACACCGGAGCGGAGCGGGCCTGGAGCCTGCTTCGCCCATTCGGGAACGCCAGGTCTGCCAGAGGCTCCGGGTTAATCCCGGCACAACCGTTTGCGAGATCGACAGGTTAAAGTTTATATTTTTATTTACAAACAATGAAAAATATGGTATTGTGAATAAAGGAGCTTCGACGGGAGAATGCCAAGACCGACGTCATCTTCGGCATCGACCGACCGGACACTACTGGTTTACCCCATCGGAATTTTTGCAAAATACGCCAGTCCCACCCCAGATGACCGCATGATTTAAACTTCAAATATTCATTTGTTAACCAACGCTCAGATTTTAGCAAACGACAACAAAAGCACGGAGCATCCACAGATTTATTTCCATAAGGGCCGCGATCAATGCTATCCACATCTCTTGAAAATCCAAGAAAGCGCGAGCAAATGCAAGAAATGCATGGAATATTATACAAGGAGAGAATAAGTAAATGGGAGATTTTAACTCAAATCTAAACGACCCTAGCCAAGGGGAAGCTCTGACTACGTCAGACAAAAGCAGTAAAGCAAGGAAATCAGACCCACAGTCACTAGATCTTTTTAATGGGCCCATTGCTCTTACTACGCTGAAACTAGGCATTCCAATATTGATTAGCCAGTCCGTGCTATTTGCCCATATGATGGTGGATACTTTTTTTATATCCTTGATTGACCGGAATTCAACGGCTTTGCTGAGTGGTACAGGTTTAGTTTATAGCATATACTTGATTATTTATTATATATCCTGTTCCTTATTTATGGCGACAAGCTCCGTTACGGCCAGAGGCCTCGGCCAAAAAAATGAAGTGCTGATTAAAAGAACAGGGGACACCGGACTATTATTGGCATCGGTCATTTCGGTTATTACATTGGTTGTTTGTTCTATATTTGGGCGGAACATCATTGAGCATTTAGCGGGCAGCAAGATGTCAACTGAAGCTATTCAATATGGCGTTGATTATTTGTATTACATGATTCCGGGTATGCTATTCCAACTGTTAATGACAACTATTGGGGGAATACTGCAAGGGGAAGGTAAAGCAAAAGAAATTGGTATAGCTGTAACTGCTTCGACAATTATTAATATTATTTTAAATCCGATTTTGATTTTTGGTTTCAATATGGGAGTTAAGGGTTCGGCGTTGGCGACTTCAATCTCTGTCGGGTTAACTGTTGTATACTATTTATCTTTCTTTGTACGAGGAAAGACAACAATACAAATTCAAGGGAAAATATTTGCGCCAGACAGTAAAATTATTAAAGAAATTCTGTATATTGGTATCCCTGCTTCCATAGGCTTCTTGCTAATCAATACAGCAACCATGATATTGAATAACGTAGTAGGATCTATAAGTGAAGCATCAATGAATGCCTGGGTTTTGGTCAGCAGAACGGATCAAATGTTTTTAATCCCGGCATTCGCTATTGGGTTGTCTACAATACCCATGATCGGACAAAATTTTGGAGGGGAAAACTTTAAAAGATGTGACAAAATATTCTCCACAAATATCAAAATATGCATGATATCCGGCTTAGTTCTTGCAGCACTGTACATGTTATTTGCGCCTCAGATCTTTCAGCAATTTTCTTCTGTACAGGATGTTATAGATAACAGTGTAAGACAGGTCAGGCTGTTAACATTGACCAGCATTGGGCTTGCCGGAATTATTGTCACTTCTTTCGCTTTTCAGGCAATTGGCAAACCGATGCCCAATTTAGTCAGTGACGCTTTGCGTATGTTAATCACTTCATTTCCGGTGCTGCTGCCATTGCTTCATTTTCCCATCAAGAATATGAATCTTATTTTCATATTCTTTGGAAGCGGAAATCTGATAGCATTTTTGCTTCTGTATTTGTGGGCAAAACGCGAGTTTATAAAACTGAAAAATAAACCAACAACTACTGAGGCTTAAAACAAGGCGAGAGCGGGGCTTGCAGGCGCACAGTTCTGTTCACGGCTTATTCCTGCCGGAAGCTCTTTTTTTCGGATGAATAACCGCTTGCAGCCCCTGCTTCACATGGATTTTGCGAGTGTTCAAGATCGCATTGACACAAACATGCGAGTGATTGGCAATCTTACCCTCTTTCAAATTTCCACCGGGGCGCTGTTCGTCGGCAATCCTCGTAACTTTTCTACACATTTCCTAAAAGAGGAGATGAAATGATGAAACAAAATATAATATCCGTTGAACACTACACTCCAATTTTGATTGTCGGTACGGGTATCTCGGGGCTTGCTGTTGCTTATTATTTGTCAAAAAACCATATGAAGTACATGATAATAACAAAAAAGAATGCGCCCAAACAAAGCAACTCCTTCCTTTCAGCCGCTAATACGCGTGTTCCATCAGAGAATGAAATTAATGATATTATTAATCTTACTATTGATAAATGTGGGGCAGATCGGCCAGTTATTGAAACGCTATACAGGAATTCCGGCATAATTATAGATTTTTTTGAGGAACTAGGAATTCCTTATGAGAAAACCTCTTTTGGTATCATGCCTGAATGCTTGATTAAATCACATGGGGGAAAGAAATTAATCAATAGCTTGTTGCAGCATATTGAGCAACCGATTTGTAATAAAATTTTGATTCATTTGGAAAAGTCCGATCATGGAGTTATCGCATTATTTTATGACACACAATCAGATCAATTTATTAGAATCTATACTAATTATTTGGTATTGGCTACGGGAGGATATGCGGGACAATTTAGTTACAATGATAATTCGCCAGGTTCAACTGGTGAAGCGCATATTTTAGCTAAAAAAATAGGTGCAAGATTAAAGGGAATGTCAACAGTAATGTGTCATCCTTGGTCAATTTACAACGGAAGGCAAATTTTATTGGGCGGAGTTGTATCTATGAGTCAAGGGAAAATAGTAGATAAGGAAGGAGTTCAATTATTAAAAGATGACCATATCAGTGATGCAATTGCATGTGATGATTATCACGAAATGATTGATGAGATTTTAAAATTTCAACTCGATTGCATCAAACAAAAAAAGGATATGTACTTGGATCTGAGCCATGCTGATGAAAACTTATTGAATGAAAAATTCAAAAAATATGGATCAAGTCCTAATATTGTTAAAAATAAAAGAATCAAAATTACGCCAACGATGCACTATTCTTCAGGAGGAATCGAAATCAATGCTAATGCTGAGGTTATAAACTTAAATCGTGTTTTTGTTACTGGAGAAGCTCAATTTAATGGTGATCTTGGCATGGGAAGAATCCCTGGACAAGCCTTCGCATCGGGTATCGTCTTTGGTAAATTAATTGCCGACAAAATAACTAATGAAGGTGTTTTTAGTACGCAATATCAACCTTCATTTAAAGATCCGCCTGAAACAATGCGGCTGTATTCGAAAGAGAATAATGACTTTCCGATTGAAGAGTTTCAGAAGAAGTTGTCGGCTCTAATGATGGATCTGACCGCTTGCCATTCATCTGTTGTTCCTTTATTATTCCATAAAAAGAAATTACAAGAAAGTCAAAACATAATATTACGCAGAGCAAGAGGATGGGGAAAGCGGTACGAGGATATATTAACTTTATTTTTTGGATATTTTGTGGCAATGGAAATTATAGAAGATCTCGAAGGAAAGAATCAAAATATATGAGTTGGTGGTAGTCATGTGGGACATAAACTATGAAATTTACCAATTAAATACACGTTCCTATCGTTTTTCTAACTTTATATACATCATCATTGATAAGACGACTAGAAATGCATTGATTGTTGACCCGGCATGGAAGCTGAATATAATAGTCGACAAGTTAAATCAGTTGGATGCAGCTTTGCAGGGAATTCTCTTAACGCATTCGCACTATGACCATGTAAATTTGGTTGGTCCTTTAGAAGGGCTGTTTAACCCTTATGTATACATGTCGAAAGCAGAGATCGACTATTATGGATTTAGGTGCAATAATTTACAGGCCATAAAAAGGCGTAAATGATGATTTTGGTGAACATTTTCGGATGATAGCTATGACGGCCGCCGCCAGGGTAAGCTGCGTCGAAGATGGAATCGCTGAGCTGATTCACGGCGTCGTTTACGATTCGCACGAGGTGATTTTCGGGGATCCATGTTTCCAAATCCAATGGCAAAAAGAGTTGACCCATGGTATATTGAATGTACAAAGAAACTGTTCCTTTCGTAAAAGGTGGTTCGCACTTCCATTTTACCAAGAAACGGTTTCTTTTTGTTGTACATCTTTGAGAAAAGGGATGTCCCGTCATTTTTATACTTATGGGACATCCCCTTTTGATTTGTATAACCTTTTAACGCTGTGGTAAGATATTTTAATGCATTACCGCGTTTAAGCTTTTTAGTCAAAATAAAAAAGACGGGAAGGACCCGTCTCTTTTAGCTAGTAGCTTTTTACTGCTCTTGTGACCATTGCAGCATGCCGCCGGTCATGTTGGTACAGCCTTCATAGCCGAGCTGTTGCAAATATTCGCAGGCCCGTTCACTGCGATAACCGCTCCGGCAAATAAAGATGATTTCACCGGTACGTTCAATTTCTTCAAGACGGCCCGGAAGCTGTCCGAGCGGAATGTGCTTGGCACCTTCAATCATGCCTTCCGCTACTTCTTCCGCCTCGCGGACGTCGATCAACTGCAGTTGTTCTCCTGCTTGCAAGCGTGCGCGAAGCTCAGAAGGCTCAATCAGGGCGATTTGCGTCATGGCTGGACCTCTTTTCTGATGTAAAATGGGTATTGCTTGTGTTATTGAGGTGTGCGAAACATCACACACTCTATGTATGATAGCGAAGCGATCTCTAAGCTGTCAATTAGGCTGAACCTAAAGACAGATAAAGACTAGTCAACCTGCTGGATTAAACTATGGCAGGCCTAGATGAATATTCTATATTTTTTTGGTGGAGAAATGAACGCTACAACCTGTATAATTAATGTAAACTAGGATGGTTTGAATCGAAAAGGAGCATGTACAATATGGATGTTATCGTTAGACCTACCCCTTCCTTGCAGGGAGAGATTGGGGCCTTGTCCTCCAAAAACTACACGACTCGTTATCTGCTTACAGCAGCACTAGCGGATGGAAAAAGCACCATTTACTATCCAGCCCATAGCGAAGACAGTGATGCTATGCGTCGTTGTATCGCTGATCTGGGTGCAGTGCTGGAAGAGGATGACGAAAAAATAGTTATTACAGGCTTTGGCAGCCATCCTCGATCCGTGAAGGAATTAAATGTGGGGAATGCCGGAGCGGTGCTCCGTTTTATGATGGGAATTGCATCCTTATGTCCGGATGTTACTTTCGTTAATACATATCCTGACTCATTGGGCAAACGACCGCATGACGATCTAATCGACGCGTTGGGCCAATTGGGAGTGAGGGTGGAACATCGTGAAGGTAAGCTGCCGATTCGTATCCAGGGCGGTCAAGCTAAGGGCGGCAAAATTCAGGTGTCCGGTTCGGTTAGCTCACAATATTTGAGTGCCTTGCTATTCCTTACACCTCTACTGGAGGAAGACAGCGAAATTGAAGTGCTGCATGATTTGAAATCTAAGGTAGTTGTCGGGCAAACGCTGGAGGTATTGCAAGAGGCCGGCATTGTCATTCATGCAAGTGAGGATTACATGTCTTTCCGTGTTCCTGGACGCCAATCCTATCAGCCACGTACGTATACTGTACAGGGGGATTATCCAGGGAGCGCAGCAGTGCTGGCGGCTGCTGCAGTAACGAATTCCGATGTCACCATTCATCGGCTAAAAGAGCAGAGCAAGCAGGGAGAACGTGCTATTGTAGATGTGCTGCGTATGATGGAAGTACCGTTAACGCACGAGAATGATACCGTTATCGTGAATGGGAATGGCCGATTGAAGGCCATCGAGTTTGACGGTGATGCTGCGACAGACGCTGTACTTGCCATGGTAGCAGCAGCTGTATTTGCTGAAGGTACGTCACGTTTTTATAATGTGGAAAATTTACGGTACAAGGAATGTGACCGTATCACTGATTATTTGAATGAGCTGAGTAAGGCTGGAGCTCATGTAGAAGAACGTCAAGCGGAGATCATTGTCCATGGCAGACCGGAGGGCGTCGAAGGAGGCGTTGAAATTAACGCGCACTTTGATCACCGTGTTATTATGGCTTTGACGGTTGTAGGCTTACGTGCGCAGAAGCCATTATTGATCAAGGATGCGCATCATGTTGCCAAATCATATCCACAGTATTTTGATCATCTGGCAACGCTTGGTGCTTCAGTAGAATGGGTAAAATAAAACTAATCTAGAATGCGAACAGGAGGGGACAGAATGGCTTTTGAAAACCCGTCCAGGGAAGAAATTAAAACCATTTTGGAACAAGTAGGCAATATCGCAGTGGTTGGTTTGTCTGATAAATCAGACCGAACCTCATATATGGTTTCTTATGCGATGCAAAAGCGGGGATACCGGATTATTCCGGTTAATCCTGCCGCAGCAGGGCAAACCATTCTTGGAGAGACTTGCTATGCCAGTCTTGCTGAGGTACCCGAGCCCGTCGAATTGGTCAATGTATTCCGTCGCAGTGAATACTGTGCAGAGGTTGCGCGTGAAGCCGTTGCGATTGGAGCCAAGGTTTTGTGGCTTCAACAAGGAATTATCAGCCAGGAAGCTGCTGACATTGCACAGGAGCATGGTATGACGGTTATTATGGATCGCTGCATTAAGGTAGAGGACTCGGTAACCCAGGCTGTACGTAAAGGATAATCATGAAGCTGCACCAAAAAACCTTCGACCCTAGGAAGCTGGGGAAGAAGGTTTTTGGTGTGAAATGAGAACCTAATACAGTATATTATATTTACTGGAATCCCTATAATGTATGTATGCATTGATTATGAATGATCTAACGGATAATCAAAATTAGCGAACATGTTGTAAAGATATTTTCACCTGTAGAAGCGTAAGTAAATATTTTTTTGTCAGACGGAATCATCGCTTTGACAAAATTATTTATTCAGCTTACCATCAGGGATAGAAGGGAGAGGAATGCCATGAATTGGCTCGGATCCTTACAACAGCTTGGTCGTGCTGTCATGCTCCCGACGATGGTACTACCGGCAGCTGCTATATTGCTAAGTCTCGGCAGTCTTCCTTGGTCCGCGTGGGGATTCCCGATGGTGTCTGATATGGCTAATGCGGCGGGACACGGGATTTTTTATTTTTTGCCTTACCTGTTTGCGGTTGGTGTTGCACTTGGCATGTCGAATCAGGCAGGTCAGGCGGGACTGGCGGCGCTAGCTGGTATGGCTATATATGATCAGGTCACATTGAGATTTGGAAACGGACTCATTCAACCGGCGACGCTTATTGGTATTATTTTGGGGGTCATTTCAGGGATCGCCTATAATCGTTTTAAAAGTATTAAGTTGCCCGAGGTGCTTCAGTTTTTTGGGGGTACCCGTTTTGTTTTGCTGCTCATTGGCTTGTTCTCCGCTGTTTTTGCAGGACTTATGCTGGTTGTAGCTCCGTTTATTCAGAGGGGACTACAATTTATAGCAGGTCTGGAATCGAGCTTGGGTGGCTTTGGACTGTTTATTTACGGTATTCTGTACCGGCTGCTGGTGGCCTTTGGTCTTCACCATCTGCTCAATAATATATTTTGGTTTCAACTGGGCACATACAAAACGCCGTCAGGTAACGTCGTGCAGGGAGATTTGCCCCGATTTTTTGCCGGTGATCCGACAGCGGGCTATTTTATGTCCGGGTTGTTCCCAATTATGATGTTTGCGATCCCTGCCATTGCGCTGGCGATCATTCAGGAAGCGCGTGAAGATTTGAAGCCAAAGGTGCAAAAAACGTTTTTGACGGCTGCGCTTGTCTGCTTTTTTACCGGAGTATCGGAACAGATCGAGTTTGCCTTTTTGTTTGCAGCTCCTTATTTGTTCCTCGTTCATGCGGTCATGTCCGGGCTGGCTATGTGGCTTACCTTTGAACTGGATATTCATCACGGCTTTTCCTATTCGGCGGGTTTTATAGATTATGTGCTAAATTTTCATCTATCACATAACGCCTGGTTGCTGATTCCGGTGGGAGTGGCGTATGGCCTTGTCTATTATGTACTGTTTCGGTGGGCCATCCGGCGGTTCCGCATTCCAACTCCTGGCCGTGAGGAAGGTTCGGTTTTGGAGGATTGGGCCGGCAATATTCCTTACAGTGCTCCGCTTATTTTGGAAGCGCTCGGCGGGAAGGAAAATATTGTGCAGGTGGAGGCCTGCATCACACGTTTGCGGCTGACCGTTCACAATGACAGGCTGATTGATACCGGTGCGATGAAGGCTTTGGGATCGGCCGGGCTTATCAATCTGGGCGGGGGAAACTTGCAGGTCGTTTTTGGAACGTATTCAGAGCTGATTCGTGAGGAAATTGCGAAGCTGATGGAGCGTGATCTCCCTCAAATTTTGTTCAACGCTCCTGTACATGGAAAAATGCTGCCGATTCATGAAGTGCCTGACAAAATTTTTGCGACTAAGCTGGTCGGAGACGGTGTTGCTTTTGTTCCTGAACGCGGTGAACTTGTGTCACCGGTGTATGGTACTGTGATGCACCTATATCCGACGATGCACGCTTTAGGCATCTCTACACGAGAGGGACTTGAGGTTCTGCTTCATATCGGGATTGATACTTCACAGCTAAAAGGGAATTTTACTGCTATGGTAGAAGCAGGCGATACGGTGGAACCGGGACAATTGCTGATCAAATTTGATTTACAGGCGTTGCGGGAGCAAGCTCCATCACTGGTGACTCCTATGGTCATCACGAATCCGGATCGCGTCAAGTCATGGAGCTTTGCTCCGTTTAAAACAGTGAAAAAAGGTCAGGCCTCGGTAATGTCCGTTGTGCTGCATGACAGGAATGTTGGAGGGGTAGAAACATGATAGAAGGCATCGGCGCCGCAGCAGGTGTGGCAATCGGGAAGGCATTTGTCCTGCCGAGCTGGGAGTGGGATTTACCTGAGCAAAAAATGGATGCAGTGGATCTTGCGAAGGAATTTGAACGGTTGTATGAAGGAATACGCACATCCAAAAGTGAAATCCAGTTTATTAAGGATGAGTTTCGAGAAATGGTGGGGCCGGAGGAATCCAGCATTTTTGATGCTCATCTTGCGATATTGGAAGATCCAGAGTTCATGAACGAAATCCGCGGAATAATTGAGCGCCAATACAAGGCAGCCGAGGTGGCTGTAAAGGAAGCTATTGATCATTTTGTGACGATGTTTGATTTATTGGATGATGAATATATGAAGGAGCGGGCGATCGATATTAAGGATGTGGGGAATCGGCTGCTTAAGCATCTACTGGGTGCACCGGAAGTCACTCTGCCGAAGGATACACAGCCTTATATATTGGTAGCCAAGGAGCTCTCCCCCTCTCAATCGGCTCACTTGAATCCTAGCTATGTGTTAGGCATTGTGACCATGAACGGTGGTAAAACATCGCACTCCGCGATCATGGCCCGTGCGCTAGGTATACCACTCGTTTCGGGCTTGGAGAGCAATCTTAATTTGCCTGTCCAGACCGGAGATATGATGGTAGTCGACGGAGATCTGGGTAAGGTGTATGTGAATCCGGAAAAGCCTGTTATTAATCACTATAAGATATTGCGTGATGAGCAGTGGCGCAGAAAAGAACAGCTACAGGTACTCGCTTCCGTGGAAGCTGTGACGAAAGATGGAACCTCGCTGAGGCTGGCGGCCAATATTAGTTCCTTAAAAGAGCTGGAGGCAGCTCTGAAGCATGGCGCTCAAGGAGTGGGACTGTTCCGAACGGAATTCTTATATATGGATCGAAAATCTGCTCCAAATGAAGATGAGCAGTTTGAAGTGTATCGTCTGATCGCAGAAAAGGCAGGGAGCCACGCTGTAGTTATCCGAACATTGGATATCGGCGGAGATAAGCCGCTGGACTATCTGCAACTGCCTGAGGAGGAAAATCCTTTTCTAGGCTACCGAGCTATACGGATCAGTCTTGATGCGAAGGAATTATTCAAAACTCAGCTGACAGCAATTTTGCGGGCCAGTGCAGCAGGGAATATCAAGGTGATGTACCCGATGATCTCATCCGTCGAGGAAATCCGCCAGGCAGATGCTCTCTTGAAGGAAGCTATGGAGGATTTGGATGCGAGGGGGCTTGCCTACAATCCGAACATTCAGCGCGGAATTATGATTGAGGTACCAGCTGCAGCGATGATCGCTGATCTATTGGCGGCTGAAACTGATTTTTTTAGTATCGGAACGAATGATCTGGTTCAATATGTGTTGGCAGTAGACCGCATGAACGAGCAGATTGCACATATGTATCATCCATACCATCCGGCTGTGCTTCGGATGCTCCGTATGACAGCACAAGCGGCACACCAGGCGGGCATTGATGTGAGTGTGTGTGGTGAGATGGCTGGAGATGAACGATCCATTCCTCTTTGGCTGGAGCTGGGTATACATCAGCTCAGCATGTCCCCACAATCTTTATTGCGGGTCAAGCATCGTGTGCTGAATACGACTGCATCCGAGGCGAAGAGCGTTGCTCAGGCTTGCTTCGGCATGTCTACTGGTGCAGCGATCGAAGACAAGCTGACCGAAGTTAATGTCAACTGTACCCCGGCTGGACCTGGACAGCAATAATACTATGCAATGCATCGAAAGCCAGAGCCGTCGCTCTGGACGAAAAAGCACCTTCAAACCAATATATTTTTGGCTTTGAAGGTGCTCCTTTTATTTCTAGCTGTTGTCTGCTAACAGATCACAGAACGCTTTTCCGTAAGGTGGAAGGTCGGGTGGACGACGAGCAGATACAATATGTCCGTCGGTCACAACAGCCTCGTCCTTCCAGATAGCCCCTGCATTCTCCATATCATCACGGATACCTGGTGTGGAGGTTACCGTAACTCCATTCAAAATTTTGGCAGAAATCAGTACCCAGCCTGCATGGCAGATTTGTCCGATCGGTTTACGCGCGGCGTCAAATTCCTGGACGAGTTGAATTACCTTGGGATAGCGGCGTAGTTTATCAGGTGCCCAACCGCCAGGGACAAGAATCCCATCGTAATCACTGCTGTTCAGTTCTTCAAAGGCATATTCTGCTTCAGCAGGTACGCCATATTTTCCAATATATTTTTTACCCTTTTCAGCACCGGCTAAATGCACTTCTGCGCCTTCCTCACGAACGCGGTAAATCGGATACCATAGCTCCAGATCCTCGAATTCCTCATCCACCAGGGCAATAACCTTTTTTCCGGCAAGTCTCGACATCTAACCATCCTTTCGCGCGTCATATGGTGACACTGCTGTTTTTTTGTAGTCTCTACCTTTACATCTTAAGAAAAAGAATGCCCGAAGTCCATTCTTTCGGGGCAATAATCAGAGCTACCGTATTTAAATGAATAACATGGAATACAGGAGTATATTAAAAAGCTTAGTCACTTTTCGACAGCTGACCATCATGAACTCCACCAATCTTTTGGTAATTTGTTCATAGCTGCAATCAGTGGAAGGATTTAAAGACCTCGGAGTCGAAATAAAACAAGGCATGAAAGGTTTTATAGAGTTAACAAAGCTTTTATAGACTAGTAGATAGATATATCTGGATTCTGTTGAAATCCTCATATAGCTTGATCCTACGTAATGAGGTGTTTAAATGCATAAGCAATGCCAATGCGGTACAACGATGGGACTGGAACTTAGAAAGGTGATTTATGCCGATAAGGTTGAAATTATGCACGTTCCTGTATTTTCATGCCCGTCATGCTTTTCCAGTGAGGTTTTGCAACATGTGACGAAGGACATCAAGGAACTGCTACAAAGTCTAGGAGATAAACCCTCGGCTCGGCGAATTTCCTTTGCTCGAAATAATGAACTTGCTGAGATTATTCGCAAGCTGGTGCTGGAGGAAGCGGACAATCCCAATGTGGACTGGCAATCCTCTCTGGAAGAGCGAATGGAGCTTCGGATTAATCTTTTGCTGGACCTTTATCGTTATGCGAGAAGTCTGGGAGATGAGGATTGGATGAATGATGTAGAGAAAAAATTGACACAAGTATCCGGTTTTACCAGTAAATCGGTGTTTACGAATACAAAAAACTAAAAAATATGAAAATTTTCATGGTCACCATTGGATTTTACATGTTCTTTTTGTTACGATGTGAATAGGCCATACGACAAGACACAGAAAGGAATGTATATCCAATGGCGACAATGACGAAAATGACTACTGTCCAACAATTAAATACGGCTCTTGAAGCGTCATCAGACAAGCCGTTGCTTCTCTTTAAACATAGCACGCGTTGTCCAATTAGTTCAGGTGCATATCAGGAGATGGAGTCCTATTTGCAAGCCGTTCCCAACGAAAATATTGAATACGGTATCATTTATGTAGTAGAAGACCGACCGGTATCCAATGAGGCTGCGGATCGGCTTCAGGTAAAGCATGAATCGCCGCAGGCCATTTTAATCAAGGACGGAGAGGCTGTTTGGCATACATCGCATTCGAATATTACAGCCCGCACGCTCCACGATCATCTCACCTAAGTGATGAAGTGCTGTCGTTGCATAAAGTAGTATTTTGTCGTATCATGGTTCTAATTAGTTGATCTAGGATTCGGTTGAAAATTTATTGGCAATGGAGAGAAGGAATGTGACGGTAACGATCTATGATGTAGCTCGCGAAGCCGGTGTCTCAATGGCTACGGTGTCTCGTGTAGTTAACAATAATCCTAACGTAAAACCTCAGACACGTAAGAAAGTGTACGAAGCGATTGAACAATTGGGATATCGCCCAAATGCGGTGGCTAGAGGTCTGGCCAGCAAAAAGACAACGACCGTTGGGGTGGTTATCCCGGATATATCGAACTCAATTTTTGCAGAGATTGCGCGCGGTATAGAGGATATTGCGAATATGTATCACTATAATATTATTTTGTGTAATGCCGATAAGCGGAAGGAAAAAGAAATTCGTGTCATCAATACGTTGCTTGAAAAGCAAGTGGATGGACTTCTGTTTATGGGCGGCACGGTCACGGACGAGCATATTCAGGCCTTTCATACAGCCGCGGTTCCTATCGTTCTGTGTGCAACGAGTGATGAAAAAGGTAGCTACCCTTCAGTCGATATTGACCATGAAGCAGCTGCTTTTGATGCGGTAAACACATTGATTCGCCACGGTCACCGTCAAATTGCAATGATCAGTGGTACGCTTCAAGATCCTGCAAACGGCTATGCACGTTTCCAAGGTTACAAGAGAGCATTGGAAACTGCCGGAATTGATTATCAGGAGGATCTCGTTCGAATCGGGAACTACCGCTATGAATCTGGTGTTGAAGCTATGAAATACTTCCTGGGCTTAAAGAAGAAGCCAAGCGCGATTTTTGCTGCTACAGATGAAATGGCGATTGGTGCTATTCATAGCATTCAGGATGAAGGCTTGAAAGTACCTGATGATTTTTCAGTGATCAGTGTCGACAATATTCGTATGGCTTCCATGGTACGTCCTCAGTTGACAACCGTAGCGCAACCGATGTACGATCTGGGTGCGGTAGCGATGCGCTTGCTGACCAAACTGATGAAAAAGGAAAATGTGGATAATTCTCGTGTCATTTTGCCACATGAAACGATTTTGCGGTTGTCCGTTAATTATCTAGACTAAGCAAAGTGCTCAACAGGATATAACTTGATGAAAGCTCCTTTGATGGAGCTTTTTTCGCGGGTACATAATTATCGTGTGTGTATAATCATCATTTAACCAAAAATAGAGGGATGCTTAATGGGCCGGATTTACGGATTAATGGGTGCTATGGATGAAGAGATTGAATTGCTGCTGTCAGCGATGACGGAAGCGAGCGAGACCATCAAGACCGGAATCACGTACACTACAGGAGTGATCCACGGACAACAGGTTGTTGTATGCAAATCTGGTGTCGGCAAGGTCAATGCTGCGGTAACTACCCAAATCCTGATTGATCGTTTTGGCGTAGAACAGATTATTTTTACAGGAGTCGCGGGAGCAGTGCACCCGGATTTAAACATTGGGGATATTGTCATTTCATCAACATGTATGCAGCATGATATGGATGTGACGGCTTTGGGTTATGCCAAAGGGGTCATTCCTTATCAGGATACGTCGGAATTCGCCGCTGATCCCGAGCTTGTCCGCCTGGCTGAACAAGCCTGCAAATCGTTTGATGATCGTTACATTGTCGGCAAGGTCCTATCCGGCGATCAATTTGTCGCAAGTCGTGAATTGGTAGCTTTACTGCGTCAGGAAATGAATGGTGCTTGTACCGAGATGGAGGGTGCGGCTGTGGCTCAGACGGCTCATATGAACAATGTGCCTTTTATTGTCATACGTTCTATGTCAGATAAGGCCGACGGTTCGGCTCATGTTAATTATGCCGAATTTACGGTGGAAGCTTCTCATCGCTCGCATCGTATTGTGGAGTATATGCTCAAGCATTTAGGCTAAGGTGCCATTTTAGTACATGAATCTTCGTACAAACCGGATGCGGTCAAACTGTTCTCGTGAAGCGAGAGGGACATCCTCTCCCATTCGTACCATCAGGCAGTTCGCTGGATGTGAGCATATTTCAGGATCATCCGTGGCGTACCAGACCATATCTACGGTTTTCATCAGACGTTCCATCATGCGGCGGTACTCCCATACGGAGAGGCCGCTGCCCTTTAAATCCCAGTGCCAATAGTACTCGGTCGTAAAAATAATATAGGATTCAAGCTGTCCGTCCTCAAAGGCAATCCGAATCATCCGACTACCCAGGCCCAGTCCGCGATAGTCGTCGGCGACCTCAATGGCTCCTAGCTCCAGCAAGTCTTTCATGCCCGCTTCGGACCAGCGTTCCAGCTCATCCGGGTAGTGGAAGGTGACGTATCCCAGAAGGGTTTCTCCATCATGTGCAATGATAATTCTGCCTTCCGGCAGTTCCGAAATTTCCACCAGCGCGTCGAATTGTTCCTTGGGTTTACGAAAGGCGTCTAATTGCGTATGCATTTGAAATGAACGTAGTTGATCAGCCGATACCGGTCCTTCTACATAAATTGTTTGTCCGTTATAATCCAGCGTGTCCAAGTGGTACAGTTTTAAATGCTGCATGCGTGTAGCCTCCTTGTTTACCATCAGCTAGCTTTTCATATCCCCTACTTATAACAAAAAAACAAATAAATGAAAAGGATGGTCGTCACATCCTCATCTATGATATACTGTTTTAGACATAAAATGTTCACAAATAGATGCTTCGAATGAGTTATAAAACCAAAGGGATAATTTTGCTTTCGTTGATTTTGTAAGCGTTATCTTGTCCTGTGCAATTCTCATTATCCTATTATGAGGAGGCTGTATGCATGAAGATTGAAGAACTCCAGGCTGTAGTTCCCACATCCAACATGGGCCCGTACGAACAAGCTTACAACCGATTTCAGTGGGAAGACGCAGAACGTCATTTTACGTGGTATGAAACAGGCAAGGTGAACATGGCACATGAAGCCATTGATCGACATGTAGAGGAAGGCCACGGTGAGAAAACGGCGCTTTTGTATTGTGATGCAAGTCGTGATGAATCTTACACCTTTACTCAGCTTCGTGCCAGCTCGAACCGGTTTGGTAATGTGCTGCGCAAATACGGTATTGGCAAAGGGGAGCGGGTATTTATTTTCATGCCGCGCTCACCTGAACTGGTGATTAGTTTGCTTGGCATTTTAAAGGTAGGTGCTGTAGCTGGTCCTTTGTTTGAGGCGTTTATGGAAACGGCGGTCAAGGATCGGCTGGAGGATAGCGGAGCAGTGGCGTTAGTGACCACACCTGCACTTCTTTCACGGGTAAAACGGGAGGAGCTTCCAGAGTTGAGACATATTTTTGTGGTTGGTGATATGGACGAACGAGAGCAAGGAATTATTGATTTTGAAACGGAAATGCTTACGTCCTCAGAAGAGCTTGAACCTGAATGGCTGAGTCGTGAGGATGGATTAATCATTCATTATACGTCAGGCTCCACAGGCAAGCCGAAAGGTGTATATCATGTACAAAATGCGATGATTCAGCATTATTATACTGGCAAGATGGTGCTGGATCTGCGGGAAGATGATGTGTATTGGTGTACTGCTGATCCAGGCTGGGTCACAGGAACGTCATATGGCATTTTTGCTCCATGGCTGAATGGAGCGACGAATGTCATTCGTGGGGGGCGCTTCAGCCCGGAGGACTGGTACCGGACGATTGAACGTCACGAAGTGACCATATGGTATAGCGCTCCTACAGCGTTTCGGATGCTGATGAGCGCAGGTGAGCAGGTTGTTGCCAAGTATGATCTCGGAAGTCTACGGCATGTGTTATCCGTGGGAGAACCGCTCAATCCCGAAGTGGTAAGATGGGGCTGGCAGGTGTATAAGCAGCGCATTCACGATACTTGGTGGATGACAGAAACGGGGGGGCAATTGATCTGTAATTACCCTGAGCTGCCGATTAAGCCCGGTTCGATGGGGAAACCACTTCCAGGTATTCAGGCTGCCATTCTGGACGATAAAGGACAGGTGTTGCCTCCTAACCGAATGGGGCATTTGGCCATCCGTACACCGTGGCCATCCATGATGAACCGTATATGGAATAACCCGAACAAGTATCAGGAGTATTTTCGCTTCCCCGGTTGGTATGTGTCTGGTGACTCTGCCTATATGGATGAGGACGGTTATTTCTGGTTTCAGGGACGAATTGATGATGTCATTAATTCCTCGGGGGAGCGAATCGGTCCTTTTGAGGTTGAGAGCAAGCTTCTGGAGCATCCTGCTGTAGCGGAGGCTGGAGTTATTGGAAAACCAGACACCGTGCGAGGAGAGATTATTAAAGCTTTTGTCGCATTGCGCGAAGGCTATACACCTTCTGAGGCTTTACAGCAGGATATCTACCGTTTTGTCAAGGAGGGGCTGTCTGCCCATGCTGCTCCACGCGAAATTGAATTTAAGGAAAAGCTGCCCAAGACTCGTTCCGGCAAAATTATGAGACGTGTGCTGAAGGCATGGGAGCTTAACCTTCCTACAGGTGATTTATCTACCATAGAGGATTAAATTGCTATTTATAATAGAGCAAAAAGGGGAGTCTCCAAAAGCCATATTGGCTAAGGTGACTCCCCTTTGTTGGAGAAAATCATGAATCTTATGGACGGACAGCTCCTGAAGGAGCTGATTCCCCCATTGCATTTATGGAAGTGACGCGGAACCAGCCTTTGGGCTTTTTACCTGCTTTATATTCAAAGCTGTTAGAGGCGGTAGAGCCTATGTTTGTAAAGGGTTCCGCGCCGGTTTCACTATAATACACGTTATAGCCTGTAACCGCGTCCGTAGGCTTTCCGGCACTCCATTTGAGCGCTACGGACGAGCCTGCTGCTTTAGCCTGAGGCTGTCCAGGAGCGGTAGGGACCTCTGGAGGCTGCTCACCTGTTGTTCCATCTCCCTCACCCGGAACGGCTGGAGACTCAGAATCCACAGGTGGCATTACAGGTGCTGCGCTTGCTTGGGCACTTGGCCCGGACTCATGTCCGCCCACATCCACGGCGGTCACGTAATAGCTGGAACTGCTGCTCTCTGGACTGTCAGAGAATACCTTGGAGCCATCAGCCATGACGACCTTGCCAAGCCGTTGGAAACTGCCTCCATCCGTAGAACGGTAGAGACGATATCCTACAACGTCGCTGTTTCCGCTTGGACTAAAGCTGATCATAGCCTTCCCATCACTGTAGCTAATGCTGACGTTGGATGGAGCATTAGGGGCTGCGCCGTCGTCTCTGCGCGGGTCCACCTGAGTAGGGGCTTCCTTATCTGCATCCTCAGGCAGATAGTAGGACAACGAGTTATGTCGTTTCATCACGGAAAAGGCCCGCTCAAGCTCTTTAATCAACTCTGAGATCGGTTTTTCCCTTTTTCGAACAGTTCGTTCATACACCATATCATCTGGTGTACCATCGCGTGGAATGTAATTCACACCTTGATAGGTAATATATTTGGCACGGGTAACACCATTTTCGCTGTTTTTGGGTAAATACTTACTGTTGTAAATATCCGAACCATACGCAGATGCTGTACGGCTTACAATTCCGTCAGGTCTCTTGAAGCTGTCCGTTTGAAACAGCTGGGAATCTTTAGCCGTTACTTCATTCATAATAAGTGCCCATAAGCGACGTGCACGCTCTTTTTGTGCTTTTGTTTCAAGCTTATTAACAGGCTGCTTGTAACCGACCCATACACCCAGCGTAACGTCAGGCGTAAATCCCTCGAACCAAACATCGGTATAGGATTGTGTAGTACCTGTCTTGCCGGCAATCGGAATCTTGCCTGCTTGATTAAAGTTACGCTTCACTAGCTTGCCTGTACCTTCTGACACCGCTGTGCGCAGCATATCCGTCATCAGGTAGGCCGTTTGAGGTGTGAAGGCCTGCACAGGATTAGACTGATGCTTGTACACAATATTGCCTTGCGAATCTACAATTTTTTCAATCATATAAGCGTCGTTAAATACACCGCCATTAGGAATGGCTCCATAAGCATTCGTTAGTTCCTCAACGGTTACCCCGTGGGCCAAGCCGCCAAGCACACCCGTTTGGGCGTTGTTATCACTCGGTTCCAAGGTAGTGATACCCAACTTTTTAGCGAAAGCCCAGGCCTTGCTAATCCCTACTTTTTCGTTAAACAGCTTGAGCGCTATCGTGTTTAGCGATTGATTCAGTGCATAACGTGCTGTAACCAATCCTTGATAGCGATTGTTGGAATTTTTCGGAATATGATATCCGTTGCTGCCATCTTTCAAAATAATAGGAGCGTCGTCCACGATGCTGCCGGGCTGTACAAGACCACTGTCCAATGCAGGAAGATAGGCGGCAATAGGCTTCATAGCCGATCCCGGCTGACGCACCATCTGAGTAGCATAATTCATCTGTTCCTTTTGGAAGTCCCGACCTTCCATCATCCCGAGAATCGCGCCTGTTTTATGCTGAATCAAAATGGCTGCTGCTTGCTCATCACCCTTGGTTTTACTGGTGGCAGAGAAGTTGTCCTTATTTTCTGCAATTTGGCGCATGGATTTGTATACGCTCTTATCAATGGTGGTGTAGACCATATATCCGCCCGTGCGAAGCTGCTGTTCAGCTTCTTTGAGTAAGTCGTTATCATCCCTGGTCTTGGCGTCTGCACCAGCATTGGCCGCTTGCCCCGGATTTGTGACGGACATAAGTGCCTGCGCGGCTTGCCGTTCTGTTTCCATCATAAGGTATGGATAGGTGTTATAAGCTTTAACAGTGCGAGGTGCAAGTGATTTTTTAATATCAAAAGCCATTGCTTCATCATACTGTGCTTTATTGATTTTGTTTTCCTCCAGCATTCGACTGAGCACCAGGTGCTGACGGTTTAGTGCTCTTTTAAAGCCGGATTCATTAAACTCGCCCTTGCCGTTAAAAGCAGAATATGAAGAAGGAAGCTGCGGCAGTCCTGCCAGATAGGCGGCCTGGGCCACATTGAGCTTATTTAGATCATTTTCGTTAAAAATACCTTTGGCGGCTGCTTTGATGCCAAAGACGTTGTAGCCGCTTGAGCCGTTCCCAAAAGGTACTTTATTGAGGTAGGCTGTAATAATCTGCTGCTTGCTCAGGAAACGCTCAAGGCGCAGAGACAGCAAAATTTCCTTGACCTTACGGTCATCCGTGCGATCGAGATTCAGAAAAACTCGCCGTGCAAGTTGCTGAGTCAGGGTGCTCCCCCCGGTTTGTACGGACTCATGCAGCACTTTTTGTTTGACAGCACGTAGCGTCCCTGACAAATCGACACCATTATGCTCGTAAAAATGGTTATCCTCAATAGCAATGACTGCGTCAATGACGAGTTGAGGAATTTCCTTAAACGTCACAGGCCGACGATCTTCCTCTGTCCGGAGTTGTCCGATGGGAGAGCCATCATTGAAATAAGCGAAGCCTGTTATTGCATTCTTATTTACTTCCTGTTCAATCATGGATCTGGAACGTACCGGCTCGTTTTTGACAATAGAGGCTATATAGCCGGCGGCGGCTCCTCCTGCGAACAGTGCTCCCATACAACCGATGATGACGACCCACTTTATGACACGGCCGAGCCTTCGCATGGTTGTCCGTAAGCGGGAAGGCTTTGGCTCTGATACGCTGTCTTTTTCTTCAACCATTAAGTCTTCCTCCTTTATAACAGCCATTATTATAGCATAAAATTACAAAATGAACCCATATGCTAAAAAGCCTGTCTTTTGGTGTCGTTGACTACACAAAAGCAGTGTGTTATAAATAGGTCAAAGTAAATATCGTGAAAAGCAGAGAAAGACTTTAGTAGAAGGTGGAATCACGTTGTCAGAGAGCCGGTGGATGGTGTGAATCGGTAGCGTCCCATTTTCGAATTACCGTCTGGAGCTGTCTGGATGAATGGAAGGCTTTTGCAGATTTGCGAAGTCGACGGTAGTAATCCAGTACCGGGTGTATACCCGTTATAGAAATGAAGTGAAAGAAACGCAACGCTTGTTTTAGCATACGTTTCTTTAATTAGGGTGGTAACGCGAGCAGCTCCTTCTCGTCCCTTGGGATGAAAGGGGCTTTTTGATTTGTTTAATATGCAATATTTGGATGATAAAACAGGAGGAATGCAGGATGAAATGGGAAGAATTGAAGCCTGAGCAACGTGCAGAGGTAGAGCGGCAACTTGATGTGATTCAACGGGGTGTGGCGGAAATTGTGCCAGAGGATGAGCTGAAGCGCAAGGTCATCAAGTCGGTTGTAAGCGGTGAACCGCTCAAAATCAAACTAGGTCTTGATCCGTCCGCACCTGATATTCACATCGGTCACACGGTTGTTATGCACAAGCTACGGCAGTTCCAGGAATTGGGGCACCAGGTGCAACTGATTATTGGAGATTTTACAGGCAGAATCGGTGATCCAACAGGTAAATCGGAAACCCGGAAGCAACTGACGGAGGAAGATGTACAGCGTAATGCGCAAACGTACAAGGAACAAATCTTTAAAATTCTTGATCCTGATAAAACAAAGGTATACTACAATTCCGAATGGTTGGGACCGATGTCCTTTGCTGATGTGGTAACCCTTTCCGCCAAGGTCACTGTTGCCCGCATGCTGGAACGGGATGATTTTACAAAAAGATACCAAAACGGCTTGCCAATCAGCATTCATGAGTTCTTTTACCCCCTGATGCAGGGGATGGATTCGGTAGCTCTGAAAAGCGATATTGAGCTGGGAGGGACGGATCAGAAGTTCAACCTGCTGATGGGCAGAACTTTGCAAAAAGAATACGGTGTAGAGCCGCAGGCGACCATCACATTGCCATTACTTGAAGGACTGGATGGCGTGCAGAAGATGAGCAAAAGCTTGGGGAACTACATTGGTGTTGACGAGGAGCCGAACGAAATATACGGGAAATCAATGTCTGTTCCTGATGAGCTGATGCTGAAGTATTTTGAGCTTGCAACGGATATCAATAATGAGGAGCTTGCCAAGCTGGCAAAAGGCATTCAGGATGGTTCAGTGCATCCACGTGATGCTAAAATGAGGCTGGCCGGAACGCTGGTGCGCATGTACCATGGTGAGGACGCAGCAGAAGCAGCCAAACAACATTTTGTAACTGTGTTCCAGCAACGGGCGCTGCCTGATGACATCGAAGAGTTCACCTTGACGGCTGACCACTTGGAAGAAGGCGGAATTCGTGTGATCCAGTTGCTGACACTTTTGGGTTTTGCGGCATCCAATGGGGAAGCAAAACGTAGTATTCAGCAGGGCTCGGTCAAAATTAATGAAGAGAAGTGGACCGATGTGAACAAAGCATACACGCCGCAGGAAGGCGACATTGTTCAGGTAGGTAAACGAAAATTTGCTAAAATCAAGCTCGCTTAATTAAAATACATTTATAAGCAGCGCTGAGATCTGTATAGCATCTCTGCGTTGCTTTTTTTATTCCTTCAGCAAGAAATGCCGTGGTAAACTTAGCACAAATAATCAAACAAGCAGGTCCAAAATTATACATAATGGTTGTGTGGGCTTGCACAATTTGGGTGTAGGGAAAGATGACCAGAACAAATACAATACGGGGAAGGGATATATGGACTATTTTAAACGAATTCAGTGTGCGATTGAGTTTATTGAATTGAATCTTCGAGAAGATTTAAAAATTACCGAGATTGCTTCACAAGCTTGCTTTTCATCCTTTCATTTCCAGCGGGTTTTTCAGGCCATTTCGGGTTTTACGGTTCAACAATATATAAGGAGGAGAAGATTGTCCGAGGCGGCTGGGCGGCTAAAACAATCCAATCAAAAGGTATTGGACATCGCTATTGAGTATCAGTACAACTCGCAAGAAGCTTTTACCCGTGCTTTTGAAAAGAGTTTTGGTATCACCCCTGGGAAATATCGTAACGGTGATATTGAGCTTCCCGGGCAAAGCAAAATCAATTTTCTGGATTACCAAAAAAATACGAAGGAGGATTTGGATGTGAATAAGCCGGTAATATTGCAACTCGAAACGATCAAAATTATAGGATATGAATATAAAACCAATCTGAACAATGAGCAGCATTATAAAGAAATCCCAGGGTTTTATGAACACTTTGGAGCAAATGAATATTTTATGTGCATTCCGAACAAAGCCGCACCGGGAATGTCATATGGGATTGCCTGTCGATTTGAAGACAGCGGTGCATTTTCATTTGTGGTGGGCGAGGCAGTTGAAAAGGAATCGAAAGAACTGGCAGAAGGTTTCATATATATGGAGATTCCAGCAGGAAAGTATGCTGAATTTGACGCTTCAGGTTTAAATGGACGGGTTCAGAATATACGAAACTTTATCTACGGCACATGGCTTCCTAATTCTAATTTTGAACGAAGAGAGGGTCCTGATTTTGAAATTACGGACGTGATGAATTCCTCCTATCCTGATCATTTGAGTATGAAGGTATACATCCCCATTGAATAAACCCTCAGGCTCGATGCATGGGGAATATAAAAAGCACCCGAACAAAGTTCGGGTGCTTTTCGGTGCTAATGCAAGGATTAGCGGTTGTAGAATTCGACGATTTGTTTTTCATCGATATCTTGGGACAATTCGCCACGCTCAGGCAAACGAATGTATTTACCTTCCAGAGCAGCGTCATTGTACTCCAGGTAAGCAGCCAAGTGATTGCGGTTTTCCAAAGCTTCTTTAATGGAAGACAGGGAACGACTTCTTTCACGAAGACCGATCACGTCGCCAGGGCTTACTTGGTAAGAAGCGATGTCAACTTTTTTACCGTTCACAGTAACGTGACCGTGAGCTACCAATTGACGTGCGCCTGCACGGGAGTTAGCAAAGCCAAGACGGAACACAAGGTTGTCCAGGCGGCTTTCCAGCAAGAACATGAAGTTCTCACCAGCGATACCATGCATGTGTTGAGCTTTGTTGAACAGGGTACGGAATTGTTTTTCACCCAAGCCGTACATGTGGCGCAGCTTTTGTTTTTCTTGAAGCTGCATACCGTAGTTACTGATTTTTCTCCGTTGGTTTGCACCATGTTGTCCCGGAGGGAAAGGGCGTTTCAATTCTTTGCCTGTGCCGCTCAGGGAAATACCGAGACGACGGCTTAATTTAAATTTAGGACCAGTGTAACGTGCCATTATAGAGTTAACTCCTTCATAATTAAAATTTGAGTTGGGGCTCTCTTTGCGCTCCAATTTGTTCGGCGCTACCAATCAAGGTTAGACGCACTACTGACAGAAAAGTTCAGCCGCTGTCCTGTCAGCAACAAAAAAGATGAGGGTGACACAAACTGTTACGCCCAAAATTTAAGATCCGCACAGTAGATAATTCTGCCGCACAGTCTTTATCAATAATATATACTATATCTAAGAGTGGGTCAATGTCAAGAAGAGAAAAAGAATGAAAACGTCAAAATTTGTCGATAGGGCTTAAGAACTAAAAAAATGGGGCGAACTTCTGAAAAATGGATGCAAATTTCTAGAGTTGAGAGTAAAATAGAGCATATTACGAGCTATAGTGGTGTATAGCCGCTGTCTTGGTACAGCTAATTTTGCTGTGAAGGAGCGCCTTAATATGTCGGAATTTTCAACAACGGATCAGCAAACGCTTGACGGTATAGTCCAGGCTAGCGGTGCTCCGCTGTTTGATGATAAAGGATATACGTCTTTTGCCTGGCTCCAGACCATGGATATGACACCTTATGACTTTCCCTATATTAACCAGCTTCTTGTCCAGGGATATCGGAGCTGGCTGCAGCAGAGCGATGGTATATCCTGGATTAACGGACAAGATACAGCTGTTTTTAATTTTACAGGTGTTCGGCTTACTGGTAGGGAAGAGGATGACGATGAGGATTTGGGGCTAGTCGAACGCTGCTGCTTGTCCAGAGAGATAGAAGTGAGTCAGCGCAAACTCCGCGACGGAAGTCTTGGATTTGTATACATGGTTCCCATACTTTGCCGAAATCATCAGAGGGAGCCATTCGCTGCTCTTCGTTTTACACGGTCCGCACAGTATGTTTTTACTGAGCAAGATGCTTTGTTGGCGGCTGCTTTACATTTTAGATCCTGCTTTTATTCGAAGTTTGAGTATATATTTATGGAAGATATTCTTGGAGTGCAGAATCGAAGTAGTCGTGAGGGCAGACGTCGCTCTATTTTATTTCAGATTGTAAAACGGCTGCATGACAAAATTGATGTGGAAGGCGTGCTGGATGAAGTATTTGATAGCATCGCCTATTTCTTTCCTCATGTGGATATTACGTTGTATATGAGTCAGGATCGGCACAGTCGCAATCCACAAGTCAAACCATTACTGCTGCATGAACGGGACGAAGATATATGTGTGCTTGCATTTATGAAAGGGCAAATGACAGTGAATGAGACTGTTGGCACACAAAATGAAGTGACTGAGATCGGCATCCCATTACGTGGGAAGCAGGGCGTATACGGTGTTTTCCATATGATTCTTCCATCGGGTTCGGATAGTATGAAAAAAGTGGATGTAGAACTGATTGCTATGATGGCGGATACAGCTGGTACTGCATTTGAAAATGCCAAGCTACTGGAGCAATCGAATGTACTTATCCATGAATTGCGTCTCATTAATGAGCTGGTTCAGCGCTTAAATCAAAGTTTGAAGTTAAATGAAGTGTTTGAGTTTGCCATGCAGGAGCTATTACAAATGTTTATGGCTGATTTTTGCTGTATTATGCAGCTTGATCAAGAGGAGAATTATTATAAGGTCACGTCGAGCAATGTGGAAAGTATAAGGCTGCACAGTTACCCTCGTGATGAAGGGTTTGCTGGATTAATGCGTAAAACAGGTGAACCTGTTATTGTGTCAGACTATAGAAAAGAAGGGAAAATTTCCTCGAAGTTTATGGATTTGACGAATTCCCTATCTTTGATGGCTGTACCTATGAAAACCAGTGGCACTCCCAGGGGAGTTATCCTACTGTCCAGCAAGCTTCCGAACTTTTTCTCATATGATAATTACAAGATGCTGCAAATGCTGGCTCCCCATATCGGGCTGGCAGTAACTAATGCCATGCTGCATGCTGAGGTGCGACGGCTAGCCAATATGGATATGTTAACGGGTCTGTATGTACGTCATTATGTAGATCAATGCATTCAGCAGCATCAGGAAAAGGATTTCTGTGGATCGCTTATTTTGGTGGATATTGATCAATTCAAACAGGTGAATGATACATATGGGCATCAGACGGGTGACGAAATTTTGAAAAACGTTAGTGATATCATCCGTTCCACGACCCGTGATGAGGATGTATGTGCCAGATGGGGCGGCGAAGAGCTAGCAATCTATTTGCCACAACTGGGTGTACAGCAGGCGCTTCAATTTGCGGAGAAGATACGTTACCGCGTACAGCATGAAACCAAGCCCCGGGTAACTGTTTCCTGCGGAATTGCTGAATGGAATTGGATGGACGAGCAGATCAACATGGAATCTTTGTTTTATAAGGCGGATATGGCGCTGTATGAAGCGAAAAATGAAGGGCGTAATCGAATAGTTTGCGATTGATAATGAAGGCAGTGCAAAGAGAGTGTTCCTTTTGGAATGTTCTCTTTTTTTGTCCTGCATAACTCATGGCAGACAGGAAATCCTAATCGTAGCTATAACGTGCCTATAAATGAAGCTTGGCCTTGCCACCAATAAGTAAACCAGTAGCATAACTGTCCTGAGCAGAATGCTTGCTCAAGGATTCAGTGATGAATAGAACAGGCGGATGATGAGATGCATTGGCGAAAACAACGGGTTATGCTGGTTTGTATATTTCTTGTGATGTGTTTGTTGAGTGGTTGTGCACTGATGGAGCGGCAAAATACACCTGAGCAGATTTTTAAAAGAGCCGTTGCGGGAATAGCGGGCAAAGAGATGCTGACGTTTACTGGACGGACTGGAGTTAGAGTCGACAACGGCCTGCCTATGAATAAACAGTTTGAATATCGTGGGCGAGTAAGAAATCACGATGAATTGGTCATGAATTGGGGATCTACGGAGGTTTTTCGTAAGAAGGGTGACTACGAAGCACTGAAAAAAGGTAAATTCGAGCAAGGAACACATGCACGGTTTCTTCGTCACCATGGAAAATGGAATGAGATGACATCCGGTTATAGCTCTGTGGCTGGTGAAGGCGTGTTAAATCGCTTTAATCCGATTCAGGAGCTTGAGGAGCTAAGCACGCTAAATAAAACGATTAGTATGGAGGCCAGCGCTGCACGGGGAACCTGGGTTGTGCGGATTGAGCCAGAACCAGCCTCGGCAAAGTATTGGTTGAAAGAACGATTAATGGAAGAAATGAAAACAATAAACCAGCAAATTGTGATATTAGGCACGAAGCATAAACGTCCAAATCAAGAGGTGCAACGAAAGCTGGATCAAGTATGGGCGCAAAGCTATGAGGATTTGAATCGCCAGTTGGAGCATTCCGTTGTGCAGGCTGTGTATCATTTGACTATAGATCGCCAAACGGGCTTACCCTTGAAGCTATCCTCAGAATGCCGAATTTCCCGACAGGAAGCGAATGAAGCAAGGCATGAAGAAGCACTAATTACCAGAGTTGCTTTTGAGGACTACAAGTAATGCAATGGTCATGATACAATGGATTTTGAATTAACCATTGTTCAAAAAAGAATGAAATAGAGAAGGAGAGACAATTCATGAAAGATCCTAGAATACTTAAATTGGCGGAAAACCTGGTAGGCTACTCGGTTGAAGTACAGCCAGGAGAAAATGTGCTGGTTGAAATGATCGGTGAGGAGCGCGACTTGCTTAATGCCGTCATCCATGAAGTGGGCAAAAAAGGCGGGAATGTCTTTGTTCAGCTTACGGACCGTAAGGTACAAAGCGCCATGCTTCGCCATGCGACAAAGGAAATGCTGGAAACCTGGGCTGAAATTGATCTCAACCGGATGAAGCAAATGCATTGCTACATTGGGATTCGTGCAGGCGAAAATGTAAATGATCTGTCAGATGTACCGGAAGAGAAAATGAAAATGTATAATTCCATTTATCAGCATGCTGTACATAGCGAGCAACGGGTAAAGCATACAAAATGGGTAGTGCTGCGTTATCCGAATGACAGCATGGCTCAATTGGCAAATATTAGCACAGAAGCGTTCGAAGATTTTTATTTCGATGTGTGTAATCTGGACTACGCTAAAATGGACAGAGCACAGGATGCATTGGCAGACCTAATGAATCGGACAGACAAGGTACGGATTAAAGGACCAGGGACGGACCTGAATTTCTCTATCAAGCAAATCGGGGCCGTCAAATGCTCGGGCCAATGCAATATTCCAGATGGCGAAGTCTACAGCGCGCCTGTACGGGACTCCGTGAACGGAACCATTAGCTATAATGCGCAAACACTATATAATGGTATCACCTTCGAGAATGTCAAATTCCGTTTTGAAAATGGTAAAATCGTGGAAGCAACGAGCAACGATACGAAACGACTGAATGATATTCTCGATTCTGACGAGGGTGCACGCTATATTGGCGAATTTGCGATCGGGTTTAACCCACACATTTTACATCCGATGAAGGATATTCTGTTTGATGAGAAGATTGCTGGCAGCTTGCATTTTACACCAGGTCAAGCTTATGAAACAGCGGATAATGGTAACCGGTCTTCGATTCATTGGGATTTGGTGTTGATTCAGCGTCCGGAATATGGTGGCGGAGAGATTTATTTTGATGATGTTTTGATTCGTAAAGATGGCATTTTTGTACGGCCTGAGCTGGAGCCGCTGAATCCAGAAAACTTGAAATAATGATATCTCTTGTTGCTGGGAAAGCGATTTCAATGTATCATTATGAATGAGCAATGATACATGATAATCCAGTAAAGCGAGGGATCTTACTATGTCCAACAATAAAGCGGCGGTTGTTGAAATTGCACAGACGGCGAGCAAATTCACTTCCTCTATCGTCCTTCATTCCGAAAATAAGTACATTGATGTGAAAAGTATACTGGGCTTATTTACGACCTTGGTCAGCAGCCACAGTTATGAACTGCACGTTCACGGGCCTGATGCTGAAGAAGCCAAAGAAGCCATGATTGAGGTATTCAAGAAGCACGGGCTGCACATTTCAGTAGCTAACTAAATTTATTTATGAAGCAGAAGCATCCCTACCTGTAACTGTAGGGATGCTTTTTTTGTCAGGTTCTTGTATTAGCCTGCAATTTGGTCTAATATTAAGTTTAGGACGTCTTGTGCGACATTGAGACATAGGGGGGAAGAATCCATGACTTCATCTGATTTGCAGGAACAATTGAATATCAAGGCCATTAATCTGCTTCAGGAAGATGCAGATAAAATAAAGAAGCTTATTGAAGTACAGATGGAGAATCTGGCAACCCGTTATTGCCCTCTCTATGAGGAAGTGCTGGATACTCAGATGTACGGATTTTCCAAGGAAGTGGATTTTGCGGTTCGCGCTGGACTTCTTCCGGAAATGGTAGGTAAACAGCTGGTCAGTGAGCTGGAACGCAATCTGGCTATTCTATATGAGGCCATGAATAATAAGGCCAATTAAAAAGACGGTTTGAATGATTGAGAGCATGCGGAATCTGAGAGCATGCTTTTTTTGATACTTTTTTATATAAGTGCTGCATTAGAACACTCCATATTTCATTTGATCTTAGGATACTATTGCCCCCCAGGATTTCCAACTTAAACATAGGCTTTATTTAAGAAATCCGGAGGCGGTGGCGATGGCGATGGGAAGCACCATCCAACTGCGCAGTGGCACGATAAGAAGCTTTTAAGTTCTTTAAATGAGGAAGAAGGATACACCTAACAAGATATACACGACCAGCAGCATCAGGCCTTCATACCAGTTGGTTGATCCGTCCTGAGTAATGGATTTGGCGATAAATACAGAGACTGCTATGGCGACCAGCTCAATTGTAGTGAACACGATATTCATTGTGTTTCCCATGAAGTAACTGACAAAAATCAGCACAGGGGCAACAAATAGTGCAATTTGCAGACTGCTGCCCACTGCAATTTCGACGGATGCGCCGATTTTGTTTTTCATTGCCAGCAAAATGGCAGCGCTGTGTTCGGCCGCATTCCCAATAATCGCGACGAGGAACGCACCTACGAACAATTCGCTGAGTCCAAACTGGACCGTAAATACCTCCAGTGTTCCTACCAGCCATTCGCTGACAAAAGCGACCATGACAGTAGCAAGCACTAAATAGGCAATGGACTTGTTTCTGGACCAAACGGGGGCATGCTCATGCGGCAATTCTTCATCCTTTTGTTCGGTCACGTCGGCTAAATAGTCTTTATGCGTAATCATTGAAAAAATAAGCCACGCAATATAAGCGACAATGAGCGTACCTGCTACAATAAGGCTGAGCGTATCCGATTCGTTGTCCGTAATGACATGTGTGTTCAGAAAGACAGCCGGGACAAATAAAGCGATCACAGCCACGATCATCAGTGAGCCGCTTAGACCGGCCAGCGAGACATTGAAATTCTGTATCTTGTATTTCATACCGCCTGCAAACAGACTTGCCCCGAGAACCAGCAGCAGATTGCCAATAATGGAGCCGGTAAGACTGGCCTTTACCATATCGTAAAGACCTTCTTTGACAAGAAAGATGGCGATGATCAGCTCGGCTGCGTTTCCAAAGGTGGCATTTAAAAATCCACCCAGACGTTGCCCGGCATAATGTGCTACGCTTTCGGTCGCTTTGCCGAGAAAACCGGCTACGAACACGACAGCGATTGCACAAATGATGAATTGAGCGATTGCGTTCCAATGCGTGTAATGAGCGACTGCGCTAAGAGCAAATGTCGCGATAAGCAAAGCGGGAGATAACCAATTTTTCAATGAAATACACCTCGATATCAATGGATATGTACAAGTTTGGTGAATGCTGTCATTTGTACGGATTTTCTAAATTAATATACCCAAGATGATATAGGTTGTAAACGAAAGTCGTTTTTCATACGTAAAGGTTTGCATTTGCAGTGGCAGAGGCTTTACAATACAAATAAAGGATGCATGAAGGGGGACATAGGTCATGGCAGAGCAAGTTCAACAACTGGAAGCAGGAAACATCAAGATTTCCAACGATGTCGTAGGTAAAATTGCGGGGATGGCCGCACTAGAGACACCGGGCATTGCTGCAATGTCAGGCGGCTTATCGGAAGGCTGGGCCAAAAGGCTGAGTGGTAAAAATGTGCAAAAAGGCGTATCAGTCGAGGTCGGACAGCTCGAAGCTGCCATTGATCTACGTATTATTGTGCTTTACGAAACACCTATTCATGAAGTGTCCCGAATACTTCAGCAAAATGTGCGAGAAGCTGTCGAAAGCATGACGGGTTTGCGGGTCGTGGAAGTGAACGTAAAAGTAGAAGGTGTTGCTTTCAAGGACGATGCGGTATAAAAGAAATCAAAACGAATAGATTGGCGTTTTTCGTCATATGCAAAAGAACTTCCAAAGCCACTGTTGTAAGTGGTCAATGGAAGTTCTTTTTTAACGATAACGATTGGTTCTCCGGGCTTGAAAGCGGTTGGGTACTTCGTTTCGAATAGCTACGCCTGTTGTGCGCTCCTGTACCGCCTGCTTGGTGTTTTCACGAGAAATGCTGAGCATGATGCCCATAGAGAACATCGTGACGAGCAGAGAAGAACCACCAAAGCTGATGAAAGGAAGCGTTACCCCGGTAATGGGAATCGTCTGGGTCACGCCACCAATATTAATGAACGCCTGAATGGCGATCAATCCCATAATGCCTGTACCTACCAACGTCCCGAATGGATCATGGCAACGAAGGGCGATGAGCATGCCTCGCCAAATGAAATACAAATATAGCATCAGAAAGATGGCTGTTCCGATGAATCCGAATTCTTCACCAATGACGGAGAAAATAAAATCATTAAACGAATTGGGCAAATAGTGAAGCTTGATAATGCCTTTGCCAAAGCCTGCCCCACTTAGTCCACCGTCCCCTATGGCTTGCAAGGACTGCACCAGATTATAGCCGACACCCAGTTTATATTCCATAGGATTGAGAAAGGCCTGAAAACGTCCGATTTTGTAATCCTGCTTCGCTACCGCTTGTCCATCTGCGCCAGAGTCTCCTCCAAATAACGACCCGATACCAAAAACGATGGAAGCCCCTAAAACGAGCAGGGCGACTGATGCCGTAATATGTTTGATGCTGGCTCCTCCGGCGTAAATAATCAGACCGCTGGTGGCTACCAGAATGAAACAGGAGCCAAAATCGGGTTGAAGCATGATAAGTCCTGCAACAAAGCCTACAATGACGGTTACAGGTATGTAGCCAGTCCGCAAATCTCTAAAGCGATCTCCTTTTTTTACGATGAGTGCGGATAAGTACAGAATAATGGAGATTTTCGCAAGCTCCGTTGGCTGGAATCCAATACTGCCAAACCTGAGCCAGCTTTTTGCGCCATTAAGCGAGCCCGTGAAAAGAACGATAACCAACAGCAGGATGGTTATGAAGAACAAAGGTACGAAAAGTTTTTTGTATTTTTCCATCTTAATGTTCATGGTAACCAACATAATGAAAAGTCCTAGTATAGCAAATGCCGCTTGGCGCTTCACAAAATATAAAGAGTCAAAATTGGTTTCTTTATTCAGCAGAGCTACGCTGGAGCTGGCGCTAAATACCATGATTACACCGAATCCAACCAGCAACAAAGTGAGGATCAGCAATTGGAAATCCGGTGTGCCTCTTCTTCGAGTCTCCGGCTTCGTATTTCTCATATCAGCTTCCCCCGGTATTCGCTGCAAGGTATATTGCTTGCAGACGTTATCATTTTATCGTTTGTCCATTTATCATATTATGTTTGATAGGCTTCTGCAACCTTCATGGAGCAACAGATATCGCAACAATTCCATATCTGCTACAATAAGATAAATAATGAAGGCCTGAGGAAGCGGCATATAGGCAAAAAGCTGCAAGATTTATCGCAAATTGGGAGTTTTACCCAATGCTTTAAAAAGAGAGGTGGAGCAAAATGACACAACATTTGACAGACAAGTCCTGGTTTGATCAATTGCAGGCACATATGGTGGAGTGGCGTAGATATTTACATAAAAATCCTGAAATTTCTTTTCAGGAAAACAACACTGCTGCTTTTGTGGCGGATAAGCTGGAGAGTTGGGGGATTGAGGTTCGTCGTCAGGTGGGAGGACACGGTGTTGTCGGGACTATTCGTGGCGCCAAGCCTGGACCTGTCGTGATGTTGCGTGCAGATATGGATGCTCTTCCGATTCAGGATGAGAAGGAGTGTGAATATCGCTCTAGCGTGGATGGGGCGATGCATGCTTGCGGACATGACGGGCATACCTCCGTATTGCTGGGAACGGCATACTATTTTAGTCTGAACCGTGATGAGCTGGCAGGAGAAATCCGGTTGTTATTCCAGCCTGCGGAGGAATTGCTGCCTGGCGGTGCAGTTAATGTAATCAAAGAGGGCGAGCTGGAAGGTGTAGATGTCATTTACGGCATTCATTTATGGACACCATTTCCGGTTGGGACGGCTGCTAGCTGCGCAGGACCGCTGATGGCGGCAGCAGATGATTTTTATATTGAGATTACAGGTAAGGGTGGGCATGGTGGTATGCCTCAGTCCACCCACGATAGTGTGGTAGCGGGTTCAGCGCTCGTAATGCAGCTGCAAAGTATTGTAAGCCGTTCAGTCGACCCATTGCGACCGGCTGTATTGACAGTGGGGACCATTCAAGGAGGCTTTGCGCAAAATGTGATCGCGGAAACCTGTCGCTTGAGTGGAACGGTCCGTACGTTTGATGAGGAAACACGCACTGTGATGAAAGAGCGGCTGCATGAGGTGACAGAGCTTACAGCTGCAACATATGGTACAACAGCAAAAATCCGCTATATTATGGGATATCCACCTGTAGTGAATGATGCGTATGAGGCTTCTCGTTTCTTTAAGGAAGCACGACCTGTTTTTGGCGAGGGGAATGTAAAAGAGGCGTCGAAGCTCATGCCTGCCGAAGATTTTGCTTATTATTTGGAACGTGTGCCGGGCTGCTTCATGTTCGTGGGGGCGGGGAACCCAGCTAAAAATGCGGTGTATCCGCATCATCACCCCAAATTTGATTTTGATGAAGACGCTATGATCCATGCGGTTCGTTTGTTTATTGCGATGTCCACCGGATATGCAGCGGAACGAAATGTTGGATAAGTTGACCGGGGTCGGATTAAATCGGAGTATGAGCTTAATAAAATGGGGTACCCTACTCTTGAAAAGGAGGGAGTACCCATGAAAAAGGTTCAGGAAGTTATGACTAAAAAATGCGTAACGGTGACCCCACAGGACAATATTTATGAGGTTGCAGTCAAAATGAAGGACAATGATACCGGTTTTATACCAGTTGTAGAGAAGGAAGGTAGTGACAAGCTGATTGGTGTAATCACGGACCGTGACCTTGTTGTTCGTGGTTATGCGGATAAGCATTCGGGTTCCAGCTCAGTCGATGCGGTTATGACGACAGGTATTCGCACAGCCAGAGCAGACATGTCGGTGGATCAAGCAGCCGAGCTGATGGCAGAGCAGCAAATCCGCCGTTTGCCTGTGACTGAAGGAGATCGTTTGATCGGGATTGTTTCGATTGGCGACTTGGCTGTACGCAATATATTTGCAGACAATGCGGGTGAGGCGCTTAGCCAAATTTCCGAACAGGTTCACTAAAAGAAAAATATGCTTAGGCATTGCTTAGGAGTTCAATCCGAATATGGATTGGACTTCTTGCTATTACGGCTGGTTTGCCGATAATCGGACAAGCTGTTTATGATATAAATTTGAAATAATGTCTGGTTAGATTGATGGGAGGAAACTATGAATCCAGAATATCCTTGTATTGTACAACGCGATTTTACCATTCTGCTGGAAATGGGCTTGCCGCGTTCGGAGTATGCTCGTTCACAACTGCAAATTTACGCAGAGCTGGTTAAAAGCCCGTCCGCTTTTCATACATATCGTATCACTCCATTGTCATTGTGGAATGCGGCTGCCCTCGGGTGGAGTGCAGAGCACATTCAAAATAGTCTGCAGTCTATGTCTCGTTGGGAAATTCCGCGTGATTTGTTAAAGGATATGGAACAGCTCGTTTCTCGATATGGAACGTTAACGCTGTCACGGGCAAGTACGGAAGATGTACAAGCTACAAGTGGGGAGATGAAGACGGGTACAGTCGACAGCTACACAATGGATGATCGCTTGTTCCTGACAGCAGACACCCCGGCTTTACTGGAGGAGCTACTGATCAAGCAGGAGCTAAAGCAGCTTGGGTTGCTTCGCACTGGTGAGGTGAGCGCTTCTGTACCGCCTGAAAATCGCGGCTTGCTCAAGCAGGAATTAACTCGATTGGGGTATCCAGTTGTCGATACGGCCGGATATCTGGAGGGAAATCAGCTCCATTTTTCCTTGGGGCAGGGACAAGCAAAGCTGCAGCTTCGTGATTATCAAATTGAGGCTGCTGATGCGTTTGAAGGAGCTGACGGCTTGGGTGGCAGCGGTGTGCTGGTGCTCCCATGCGGAGCGGGTAAAACAGTGATTGGCATGGCAGTGATGGATCGGCTTCAGTGTGAAGTGCTTATTTTAACCTCGAATACCACCTCTGTTCGCCAATGGATTGAGGAGTTGAAGCAAAAGACGGATATTCCGGTTGATTTGATCGGGGAATACAGTGGTCAGAAAAAAGAGGTACGCCCGATTACGGTGGCAACCTACCAGATTTTGACGCATCGTCGCAGCAAAGGCGGGGAGTTTGAGCATATGAAGTTGCTGAGTGAACGGAAGTGGGGACTTATTGTATATGATGAGGTGCATTTGCTGCCTGCGCCAGTCTTTCGGGCGACGGCAGATATTCAGGCCACCCGTCGTTTGGGCTTGACGGCCACACTGGTTCGGGAGGACGGCTGTGAGCGGGATGTGTTCTCTTTAATTGGACCGAAGCGGTACGATATGCCTTGGAAGGAGCTGGAGCGGCAGGGCTGGATCGCTCAGGTCGATTGTGTGGAGCTGAGGCTTCCGATGACAGGTGAACTGTTGGAACGCAGTATGCGTGCCGAAGGCAGACAGCAGTACCGGATTGCGGCCGAAAATCCGGCCAAGCTGGAAGCAGTGCGTAGCCTGATGCAGCGGCACAGCGGCTTGCCTACGCTGATCATCGGTCAATATTTGGACCAATTGCGTATGTTGGCTCAGGAACTGGGCGTGCCGTTAATTACAGGGTCTATGAGCCAGACCGAACGGATACGTTGGTTTGATGCGTTTCGCAAGGGGACCATTCGGACCTTACTTGTATCCAAGGTGGCAAACTTTGCGGTGGATTTGCCGGATGCGGCCGTAGCTATAGAGGTATCAGGTAGTTTTGGCTCCCGTCAGGAGGAGGCGCAACGACTTGGTCGAATTTTAAGACCAAAGCCCGGTGAGAATAAAGCTTATTTTTATGCGCTTGTGACAGAGAACAGTAAGGAGACCGATTTTGCAGCCCGCCGTCAGCTTTTCCTGATTGAACAGGGCTATGAATATGCAGTCCACAGATTTAATGCTGTAGAAGTTATGGGAAGCCTGGGTGATGAGACTCGCGAGGGTGGAAAGAAAAGGGAGGCGTAATCTGGGATGGACGTAATCAACACGAAGGGCGACTGGAGGGAGCTTACATCGGATGAGTTGTTAGTGCTTAAACGATGCTTGATCCGGCACGCAGGACAGCCCATGAAGGAAGAGGAGCCTTTGCAGCTTACCACGGGAGTGTTAAGCGGTGCCGAAACGAAGCTGGCACTGCACGGATTGCGTGCCCGAGGCTGGATGGAGGCAGTTACTAAATCGTGGGGGGAACGCATTTTATATATCCCGACTCAACGGCTACCTGATTTGTACGATATGCTGTTAGGGCAAAGTACAATGAATGTGGTCCATACGGATTATCCAGTGGCTGTACATGAAGCGATAACAGGGCTGGAGGCAGAGTTGCTGCACGCACTGTCACGTATTGCCGTGCAGGGAGTTCCTTTGACGGCTAAGGGAACCATACATAAGCGATCATTGCAAAAATTGAACGAACTGACTCCCTTTCATCCGGAGGATCTGGTGGGGCTTGGCTTGCAGTACGCGCATTCCGATCTGTATCCGGTGCAAACGGCGATAATGATGGATTTGCTGCTGAGCCTGGGTCTGCTGGTAAAGGAGGCGGTGTCTTTTCGCATTCAGGAAGCAGAACTGGCGGCTTGGATTCAATTGTCTGCTTGGCAAATGCGCAAGCATATTTTTAATACCCTCATGGAAAGATACGGCAAGGCGGAAGCGTCTATGCAGCATTTTCGATACATGCTGTGCGCTGCTTCCCGGTATGCAGGAGCTGAGGGCTGGATGCCTGTCAAGTCGTTGCTGCAATGGATGCTTCAGGTGGGTCTGATCTCACAGGAGAGGTTGAATGGAGCGGGCTCCCAAACCAGTGCCCCTATGGAATTTTCTGCTGGACCCAAAAGTTCTGAAGCATTTGAGGATGAGATCAAAGGCTGGCTGAAGGCCCTGACCGCTTTTGGAATGGGTGATTGGGGACTAAACGCATTGGGCGAATTGTGCTTTCGCTGGAATATATCGCCTCTGGATATGCTTCGGCAATATAAGGATGAGAAAGAGGCTGGCAATCAAGAGCGGGGAACCTTTTACATACAGCCAGATTTTGAAATATTGGTGCCACCGGAGGTAGCTTATGATGTTCGCTGGCGGCTGGAATGCTGCTGTGAACGTGTGACAGGGGATCGGATGGCAGTATACCGTATCACGAGAGAAAGTGTTACAGAGGCAATTGAACTGGGCATGGAGGCCCAAGCAATTTTTGCCCTTCTGGATAAGTACAGCCGGACAGGTGTACCTGATCATGTGCGTGTGGCTCTGGAGCAGTGGGCAGGTGATGTCGGACGAACGGCATTTGCGACGGTAACACTTCTACGATGTGGTACACATGAGGATGCAGATACTGTTGCACGCCATCCCGGGTTGGAAGGATTGCTTGAACGGATCGGCGAACGGGACTTTATTATTCCGGGACACTCGACTGCCAAAATCCGCAAGACGCTTGCTGCCATTGGATTGAGTCCACGCCGGGAGCCGGAAGGTGTTGACGAGCCCATCCACCGTTATCCGCTGGTAGACGAAACAGATCACACAAGCTCAGGCAGTCCTGACAGTGAAATTCGCCCAAATGAGATAACGGTTAATAATGACACAGCCGGGTCTATATTTTCCCAGGAGGGGAGGGCCGGTCTGGTTTATACCGGAAGAACACTCCACTTTTATGAGCGGGAGCATACACCACCTGATCCACTCGACTATTTTCCAGAAAGCTCCGCAGTGCCCTCCTCATGGACAAAAGAATGGAGAAGCTATCATGTGTCCACTGCCCGGCAGTTAATTGAACAAGCGATTCGTTGGCAGACAGCGGTGGGACTGCGAATCGGTGGGGAAGAGGTTAAATGGATACCGGAATCGGTGATTCCCGGTGAACCGTGGAGTGTCATGGGCTGGTATGCGTCTGGAGAAGATGCTAAAGCACCAATTCGCGAGACTTTGCAGCCAGGTGAGTGGTCAGGCATGCGACTGCTGGTTCCTTTTACACTATAGAGCCGGCAAGTGCATGAAACTCCTTCTTCTCAAAAGGAGGATGTGGTATGATTAATGAGTCTACTTTACCAGGTAGAACTTTAGATAAAGTGAGATGAACATTCATGAGCGTAGCCGAATTGAATACGGTCAATATGGCAGAAGTGCTTATTAACGCCTATGAATTGGGCGATATGGTCAACCGGTCCTTTGAGGTATCGGATTATTTATATTGGAAGCAGCGTGTGGATATGAATCCATCTATTCAGGCGTGTGTACGAAAGCTGGACGCCAAAAAGGAGTTATTCGCGGAAACAGAGCGCTTTGGACATTTTCACCCGAATTATCATGAAGCTAAAGACGCAGTGAAGGTCGTTGAGCTGGAGCTGGAACAATTCCAGGAAGTAATGGAGTTCAAGCGGGCAGAAAAGGCGCTGGATGATATGCTTCATGCTATGTCCGAAACGATTGCATATTCCGTGTCCGACACGATTAAGGTGCCAAGCAATGATCCGAATGTGAAAAAGGGTGGATGCGGTAGCGGAGGCAAGTGCTCTTGCGGATAGGCCATAGGATGATAGCGACGGAGGGGAGATGAAGCGAATGTTTGCCGAGCGGACAGGGTACATCATTTGGGTAAGCGATATCAAGGCTGCCCGCAATTTGGAGAAATACGGGAATGTCCACTATATTTCAAGGCGTATGCATTATGTAGTCATTTATATGAATGCGGATCGGGCAGAGGATACCGTAAAAAATATTCGCAGACTTTCCTATGTGCGCAAGGTCGAACGCTCTTTCCGAAATGAAATTAGGACAGAGTATAACGACGATAAGGAAAAGATGAAAGAATATGAAGTATAAGCTTCAAATGTATATAAATTGTAAATGAATTTAAAAAAAGTCAGCCTAAGGGCTGGCTTTTTTTATAAATCCAGGACTTTTGCATAATGGTCTTAATACTGTTAGACCTAAAAATCTTTAAAACCAGCCATAAACTTCAATTCTGTAACTTGTAGTCCCGGGTCTGTTGAGGTAACATATGAATATATTGGTAGATATAAAGACCTATCTGGTGGGGAGAGTGATCCCGTGCGTGACAAGGCAATGCAGCGATGGAGTACATACGAACCGTTCTACGTAGAGATGGGCGATAAAAAAGTCGCTGATATCGTGATTACAAATCATGCAAAAACACGTTACTTAGATCGGGTAGAGCAGAAACAGTCCGAGACGAATCATATCGCCGCCTGGCTTTGGGAATGTCTGAAGCAAAACAGGATGGAGTCCTACTATCATAACGAAGAGGATGTTTATTTAATTGATGGTGATCTGGTCGTCGTGGCCGAATTTGGTGAGTTGCCAGGCGAGATGGATATTGCGGGGAATCCGCTCCACAAGATGATTGTCATTACCTTTTTGGGCCGGATGTCGGAGACAATTGAGTTAAGGGACTTGAAGTCCTACTATTCATGGCTACGTCATTCGAGACGTATGACATTGATGAAAAGCACTCGCAAGCAAAAATAGTTGGTAAACATAGTCGGTAATGGATCAGATGGTTCCGGATGAAAAATCTTCAAATTCACTGGAATACTGTCAGGTGTAATAGAAGTATGCAGGTATCAGCTGCATACTTTTTTATTTTTATGGATTGTAAAAGAATAAAACCACCCAATTCGGTGAGTTTTCTTGGGAATTCGTGAACAGACGTTTTTCTTATGTTAGAATAGGGAGACTAGAGAGGGGAGAGGGCGGTCAGTATGAATTTTCATCAGCTGCACATCTTTTATACGGTAGCGGAGCGGGGAAGCTTCTCGGCGGCGGCGCAAGCGCTGCATATGACGCAACCCGCCGTAACTATGCAAATTCAGTCTTTGGAGGACTATTTTGGAACAAAGCTGCTACACCGATCGACTAAAAAAATCGAGCTTTCGGAGGCAGGAGCGACATTACTGCCTTTTGCCAAAAAAAGCATGCAACTGATCCGGGAAGCAGACGAGGCGATGTCTGCTTTTACTCACATGCTGGAGGGAAGATTGCATATTGGTGCAAGCCTTACGATTGGTGAGTATATTGTGCCAAGAATGTTGGGGCCGTTTGGTCAAGAGTACCCTCATATACGTATGGCGATGAATGTGATGAATACGACTCAAATTATGGATGACATACTAAAGCATCAGTTGAATTTAGGGCTAATCGAGGCACCGGTCCAGCATCCGGATATTGTGGTGGAGCCTGTGATGCAGGACGAGCTGAAACTAATTGTTCCTTCGGGACATGTACTGGCCAAGGCTAAAAAAGTGGTACTGGAGGATGTATTTAAGCATCCTTTTATAGCCCGAGAAAAAGGATCTGGTACACGTCAGGTCATAGAGGACGGACTGAAAAGTCGTGGTGCGGATGCCTCCCGGCTTGCTATCGTTATGGAGATGGGCAGCACTGGGGCGGTCAAATCGGCGGTAGAAGCTGGACTCGGGATTACCATGCTATCGCCTTCTTCGGTGAAGCATGAGGTTGAACTCGGATTGCTGAAAATCGTAAATATTGCAGATATTACCTTCAAGCGAAAATTTTATGCCATTCATCTGAAATCGGCGCTGCTGCCGATTCCGGCGGTGACCTTCCTGTCCTACCTGCGCCGCCACGATCAGGAAGCAGAGGTGTTCGGCGAGTCGCCAGACGATCCGACAATAAAGAAAGAGGAGGAGAGCTTGTAGTGAAGGAGCATACCCACTTGAAACGATATGATTTGCATACCCATACTCAAGCATCGGACGGGATGCAGCCACCTGCGGATAATGTTCGCTGGGCTAAGGAAAAAGGGCTGGCGGGTGTGGCGATTACAGACCATGATACGGTGGCTGGGCTGGAGGAAGCTCTAGAAGAGGGGCGACGTACAGGAATTACCGTAATACCAGGTATAGAAATCAGTACACGGGCTGGCGGCAAGGATATTCATATACTCGGCTATTATATGGATTACCGCAATAAAGTGTTTTTGGAGCGGTTGGAAAAGCTGCGTCAGGCGCGGGATACTCGCAATGATTTGATTTTGAGTCGATTGCGCAGTCTGGGGGTGGACATCACGCTGGAAGAGGTAGTGGCCACGATGGGCAGACCGCTGGGACCGGATGAAAGCATTGGACGTCCGCATATGGCGGATACGCTGGTTCAAAAAGGATATGCGAAGGATATGCGGGATGCGTTTGACCGATATTTGGCAGAGGGGGCGCCCGGTTACGTGTCTGTACCCCGTGTAGCGCCTGCGGAGGCCATCAGCTGGATTCGCGAGGCGGGAGGCGCGCCTGTGGTTGCCCACCCCGGGTTGTACGGAGATGATGGGCTCGTTCGCTCCATCATAGAGGAAGCAAAGCCTGCGGGCTTGGAGGTACGGCATTCGGACCATGATGCTGCGGCTGAGAGTCGATATGCCGCAATGGTGGCGCACTACGGGCTTATCGCCACTGGCGGATCGGATTTTCACGGTGCACGCCAAGGTGTTATTTTCCATGGTGATCTGGGCAGTCGTAGTGTGAATGATCAGACCGTCGAGCAATTGAGAAAGGCTGCTGCTGAACAAAAGTAAAGGAAAAGCCCCTGTCTTATCTATGGAACACTTGAAGTGTACCCGACTCAAGACTAGGGGCTTTTTGTGATTTAATATGCTAGTGACCTTTAGCTGTTTTTGATACGATTGGGCAGTGATTTGACCAGCTCTTCATCTGGGGTGATAAAGAGCGTGCGCTGATGATCATAGATGACAAAGCCCGGCTTGGCTCCGCTCGGCTTACGCACATACCGAATCAAGGTGGCATCTACAGGCACGCTGCTGGACTGTTTTGCCTGGCTAAAGTAGGCAGCGAGCTGAGCTGCCTCCTCCAACGTAGCATCCCCGAATTGCTCTGCACGAATTACAACGTGTGACCCTGGAATATCCTTGGTATGCAGCCAGGTGTCATTTGGCCCGGCCAGTCGGTTTGTGACATATTCATTTTGCAGGTTGTTTTTGCCGACCAGTAGCTCAATACCCTCGGATGACGTATAAACGTGCAAGGTGGGACGGTCATTTTTCTTTTTTTTCTTCCCTTTTTTGACCCGGTCTCTGAGATATCCCTGCTGTACCAGTTCTTCACGTATTTCTTCAATGTCGTTCATGGAGGCATAGGCTAGCTGCTGAAGCAGATTGTCCATATACTTGATTTCTTCATGTGTCTTTTCCAATTGCTCGTCTATGACAGCCAGACTGTTCTTATACTTATTATACTTTTTAAAATACCGTTGCGCATTATCCGATGGACCCAGCAACGGGTCTAGCGGGATCGCTACCTGACTCTGCTCCTCATCATAAAAATTGGTAAGCGTTACTTCTTTGTCGCCCTTTTTTACTTCATGCAGTGAAGCGAACAGCAGTTCTCCGTAGATGCGAAATTGATCGGCATCTTCCGCTTCAGCCAAATCCTGATGAAGATAGTCGAGTTTTTTGACATTTTTGCTTCGCTCATTTTGCAGAAAACGCAACAGGTCGCTGACCTTTTGCTTAACCGTATCCCTTTCTGCTTTTTCACCGAAAAAATCCTCCATACATTTACTGATCGTAGCGTATTCCTTGCGCTCTCCCTGAATCAATGTAAGAGGAACGACTGAAAATATGGCTTTTTCCTGTGCATTCAAACCGGATACTGGCTGAAAACGATGATTTCGCACGTCATCCATCATGTGACTGAATGTACTCCATAGCTGACGATGATCGTCATCAGATGCTTTGTTGGATACTCGGTTCAGTATTTCCTCTGCAATGAGGGGACTGAGTCCGGTAAAAGTATTCACGATCCAGCGTTTTGGCGCTTCTCCAGCCTCGGTAGCTGTTTGATACGAGGAGGCGAAGGAGGCTTCTTCCGTTTCCAGCGGATTCAGCTTGTTTTGTTCAGGAGGCTCCGTGTATTGAAAGCCGGGCATAATGACCCGATAGCTGCTAATTGATGGTGTGACATGATGGATTCCGTCCAATATAACACCTGTTTCCGGGTCGAGTAAAATAATATTGCTGTGCCTGCCCATCAGCTCAATGATAATCCGCTTGAATGAAATATCTCCAAGTTCGTCACGCTGACGCACATCCATGTGAATGATGCGCTCCATACCCACCTGAGTAATATTCTCGATGATGCCGCCTTCACAATGCTTGCGAAGAAGCATACAAAACATAGGTGCTTCTGTCGGATTGAGAAAGCTTTGTTCTGTAAAATGTACGCGCGGGAATGTCGGATTAGCCGACAGCAGCAGCTTTATGCTACCGCCTTGCGCCCGCATATTCAGCACCATATCGTGATCGTTTGGCTGATGTATTTTGTTAATTCGTCCGCCCCGAATGCCTTGCAGCTCGTGTACAATAGCGCGGGTTACGATACCGTCCAATGCCATAATGTATGTTCTCCTTTGAAGCCAATATATTTTCGCCTTCCTACTATGATACATAAATTTGGGACAAAACTTAAGCGGCTTTGTGATATTTCAGGTCCTGTCCGAATAGATTGAATCTAGAAAGTCTGTCCTGCTTATCAGCATTCGCGGCACAAAATGTAATAACGGGCAGCCATCCTAGGCACAACCGACGGTAACGGACTATCTGACCGGGAGGGAATTGGGGAGAATGGAACAAGCACATTGGCATCAACTAAGCAATGAACAGCTTTCAACAAGTCTGGATGTCGACCCGAAGCAGGGTCTTTCGGAGGAACAGATTGCACAGCGCAGAGAAAGGGCGGGGTGGAATGAGTTGAGCGAGGGGAAGCGTGTTTCGGCTTTCCTGCTGCTCCTCAATCAGTTCAAGGATTTTATGATGCTCGTACTGATGGGGGCAACCCTGATCTCCGGCCTGCTCGGTGAATATTTAGATGCGGTTACCATTATTGCTATTGTGGTGTTGAATGGGATTCTCGGCTTTGTGCAGGAATTTAGAGCAGAGCGTTCGTTGCGGGCTTTGAGACAGCTGTCGGCTCCAACTGCCAAAGTACTACGGGGCGGCAAACGGGTGCAGATTCAAGCCAGAGAGCTGGTGCCGGGTGATATCGTCCTGCTCGAGAGTGGTGATCGTATTCCTGCCGATGTAAGGTGGCTGAGTACGAACGGCTGTGATGTGGAGGAATCCGCCTTGACAGGTGAATCGGTTCCGGTGAGTAAGCATTGCCGTCCTATTCATGCCGCTGAGGTACCACTCGGGGATCAAAAAAACATCGGATTTATGGGCACCATGATGACCAGAGGCACTGCACAGGGCATCGTTATTCGTACAGGCATGAGTACAGAAATGGGCAAAATCGCAGACCTGATTGAAAATACGGAGTCGCAGGAGACACCGTTGCAGCACAGGTTGGAGCAATTAGGGAAAATATTGATCATTGTAGCGCTGGCGCTAACGGTGCTCGTTGTCGTAGCAGGCATATTGCATGGTCAGCCAGCCATGAGCATGTTCCTGGCCGGTGTGAGCCTGGCTGTGGCAGCTATACCGGAAGGGTTACCCGCGATTGTAACCATTGCACTCGCCTTGGGAGTACAGCGTATGATCAAACGCAAGGCAATTGTGCGCAAGCTGCCTTCTGTCGAGACGCTAGGCTGTGCGTCTGTCATTTGCTCCGATAAAACCGGTACGCTGACCCAAAATAAAATGACGGTTACCAAACTATGGCTGGATGGTCGTTTCTGGGGAGTTACGGGGGAGGGCTATGATCCACACGGTCATATCATGGATAGAGATCTTCCTGCCGACCTTAAAAACGGACAATCATTGCGTAGGCTGCTGCAAGGCAGTGTACTTTGTAACAATGCGGAGATTGTCCAAGTCGACATTGATGAGCTGCGCGCGAGAAAAAAGACTAAAGAACCGGTGCCGACCGCCGTTTGGGAGCTGAAGGGCGATCCGACGGAGGGAGCCCTTGTCACGCTAGCTGCCAAGGGCGGAGTCACCCGACAAGCCTTATATGAGCTGTACACACGGGAGCGCGAATTCCCTTTTGACTCGGAACGGAAGCGGATGTCGGTGCTCGTGCGCCATCAGGGAGGGCATATTGTCTTTACCAAAGGTGCGCCGGATGTGCTGCTCGGCCAGTGCTCTTACATTTTATGGGAAGGAAATGTCGTTCCCTTGACAGGCACGCTGCGTCAAAAGGTAATGGCAGCCAACGAAGGTATGGCCTCAGAGGCGCTGCGTGTACTTGGCGTCGCATACCGTGATATCCGCTCTCATGAGCATGTCTCCACGGTCGAAGAGGCCGAAGCGCAGCTGATTTTTAT